>NZ_BAAJYS010000073.1:0-16255 GCF_057543315.1 Acidovorax sp. KPB24-07 | reverse complement strand
CCGGCGCATCCCCCTCCCCTGGCTGGATCGCCGGTGGCGCCCCGGCCCCGTCGGACCGATCAGACCGATCGGGCCCGTTGCCCGGGTCGACCCAGGGCAGCAGCGTGCCCGAGCGTGGCCGAAACTCCACCATCGCCTGCACCGCCACGCCGCCGGGCAGTTGCAGGCGCAGCGGCTCCGGAACGGCCTGGCGGGCATGCGCGAGCAGCGCCGCCATGGGCATGCCGAACAGCGAAGAGAACGTGTGCGCCTGCAACGCATTGGCCGACATGCCCAGCTGGAACTGCCCGCTGCGGTTGGCGGCGAGGAACCGCCCGTCCGGCGTGAACGCGGCCAACCCCTCCACCAGCGTGCCGAGGAATTCCGTCCGCGCATGGAAGCGCAGCCGAACGGCGTCTTCGAACACCTTGCCGAACAGGTGGTTCTCCACCATCTTGGCCGACATGCGCACCAGCGCCATGGTGTGGGCGCTCTGGCTGCGGTGGTCGCCGCTCACGTCGAGCGCGCCGATCACATGCCCGTGCGGGTCAAGGATGGGCGCGCAGGAACAGGTCAGGAAATGGTTGGCCTGTAGAAAGTGCTCATTGCCGTTGACCTGCAGCGCCTCGCCCAGCGCCAGGGCCGTGCCGATGGCATTGGTGCCCTTGCTGCGCTCGGACCACGCCGCGCCGGGGCGCAGGGCGACCCGGCTCGCCCGGTCCAGGAACTCGTCGTCGCCCAGAGCGTGCAGCACCACACCCTGCGCATCGGTCAGCAGCACCATGCTCTGGGTGCCGGCGATCTGGGCCGACAGCGTTTCCATCACGGGGCGGGCGTGGGCGAACAGCGCTTCGTTGCGGGCCACCATCCAGGCCAGGGCTTCGGCATCCAGGGGCCGCAGGTCCGCCGACTCGTGCCGCCGCAGGCCGAAGGCGGTGGAGCGCTCGTGCGCCTGCGTGATCCGCTGCGCCGCCGAAGCGGCCACTTCGCCCGGCGTCGGGCCGGGCGCACCGAGGGATGCGTTCGTCTCCATGCTGTCTCCTTGGGGCTCTGTCATCGCCCGGCGCTGCATGGCGCCAGGGTGTTGCTTGGGCGACTGGCACCTTACACCAATGGCACGGCCGGGGTGTATCCAAAGCCCTGGCGGTGTCCTCGGTTCACTTTGGCGCCACATCCCGAGCGCTGCCACCTCGCTCACAGCGGTCCGGCAGCCCCTCCAGCCAGCGCACGGGCCACCGCGCCCAGCGCCGCTCCGACATCCTGCTCGACCTTGAGCGACAGCAGCGGATCGGCCCGCGTGCGGCCCCAGTTGACGGCCGCCACGGGCTTGCCCGCGTCCACCGCCATCTGCACGAAGCGAAAGCCCGAATACACCATGAGCGACGAGCCGGCCACCAGCATGGCATCGGCGCGCAGCAGCGCATCGCGGGCGGCCTGCACGCGATCGCGCGGCACGCTCTCGCCGAAGAACACCACATCGGGCTTGAGCGGGCCGGCGCCGCAGCGCGGGCACGGCGGCACATCGAACGCGCTGAAATCCTGGCCTTCCAGGTCGGCATCGCCATCGGGCGCTGCATGCGCATGCAGCGCAGCCCAATCGGGATTGCGGCGCAGCAACTCGTCTTGCAGCTCGGCGCGTGGCAAACGGGCTTCGCAGGCCATGCAGCGCACGGTGTCGATGCGGCCATGCAGATCGATGGTGCGAAGGCTCCCCGCAGCCGTGTGCAGGCCGTCCACGTTCTGCGTGAGCAGCAGTTCCACCCGGCCGGCCGCTTCCAGCGCGGCGAGCGCATGGTGCGCCGGTGCAGGGCGCGCCCGCCCCATCACGCGCCAGCCGATGAAGCTGCGCGCCCAATAGCGGCGGCGCGTGGCGTCGTCGCCCATGAAGGCCTGGAACGTGAGGGGCGGCGGCCGCTTCCAGTCGCCATTGCCGTCGCGGTAATCGGGAATGCCAGCCGCCGTGCTGCAGCCCGCCCCGGTGAGCACGAACACCCGAGGGTGCGCCGCCATGAACTCGGCCAGCGCGTGCACGCCGGCCTCGGCCGGGGGTGGCACGGGCATGGTGGTACTTTCCAAAGGGGACGGAGTCATGGACATCGAAGCCTCCCGCTACATCGCGGGCGCGATGCTTTCCGCGTAGTCGTACAGCGCGCCCAGGATTTCCTCGCCCCGCTCATCCGCCTCGGCGCCCAGTTCGTCCAGCTTGGCGAACAGCTCGTCGAAGGTGAGCGCGCCGCCCGCGCCTTCCATCAGGCAGGCCACGCGGTGGCCCTCCCAGCGCTCCTGGTCGGCCCCGTCCAGCGTGTGCGGGAAATTGCGCGCACGGTAGCGCCACACCAGCTCTTCGAGCCGCTCGTCGTCAAAGCCCGTCTTGGCCAAGGCGAGCTCTTGGGGCGGCAGGGCACGCAGGCGGTTCAGCCGGCGACGGTCCTCGTTGCCGACGAAGCCGCCGTACAGGTCCTGGTCCACGTCCGGTGCGGCTTCCTGCGGCCGCGTGAACACGCTGGCCCAGATGGCGCTCATGTCGGGCAAGGCGCGCGCCACCTCGGCATGGCCGGCGGCCCGCTCGAGATCGACGGACCAGCGCTGGGCCATCTGGGGCGTCAGCGTGTTGACGTTGCCCACCACCATCGGCGACTTGTTCAGGTGCACGGTCTTGATGGGCAGGCGCGTCACGCCTTCGGGCAGCGCATCCGCCCGGCTGAACAGCCGCTCGCGGATCGCCTCGGCGCCCAGCAGGGCCAGTTCGGACGGATCGTGGGCCAGGTCCCAGGCGATCAGTTCGTTCTTGTTGGTGGGGTGGCTGGCGAGCGGCCACATCACCGCGACGCAGCCGCGCTCGGCAGGAAACATGCCCGAGATGTGCAAAAAAGGCCGTGCGGTGTCGGCCGTGGCGGGCAGGCGCAATTCGGCGGCCACGCGGTCTTTTTTGTGCAGCCCCAGCGCGAACTCGAACAGCTTGGGCTGCCGGTCGCGGATCAGCCGGGCCAGGGCGATGGTGGCGCGCACGTCGGAGAGCGCATCGTGCGCGGCCTCGTGCGCCAGGCCATTGGCCTTGGACAGGTGTTCCAGCTTGAAGCTGGGGGAGCCGTCTTCCTTCTTCGGCCAGACGATGCCATCCGGGCGCAGCGCGTAGGCCATGCGCACCACGTCGAGCAGGTCCCACCGGCCGCACTGGTTCTGCCATTCCCGGGCATAGGGGTCCATCAGGTTGCGCCAGAACATGAACCGCGTGATCTCGTCGTCGAACCGGATGGTGTTGTAGCCGACGCCGATGGTGCCGGGCAGCGCCAGCTCGGCCTCGATGCGCGCGGCGAATGCGTGCTCCGGCAGGCCACGCTCCAATGCGACCTGCGGCGTGATGCCGGTGATCAGGCACGACACCGGGTCGGGCAGGTAATCGGGCGCGGGCTGGCAATAGACCATCAGCGGTTCGCCGATTTCGTTCAGGTCCGCATCCGTGCGGATCCCCGCGAACTGCGCGGGGCGGTCACGGCGCGTGTTGGCGCCAAAGGTTTCGTAGTCGTGCCAGAAAAAGGTATGCATGAAATCGTGCAGCCGGTAACACCGAAGCCCGCAAGTATGCCGGGGCGCGGGACAATAAGGCATGCAACGACGCCTTGCCCCCTCCTCGCCCCTCCGTCTCTCCTCCAGAACCCGCGCAGCCCACTGGCTGGTTCCGCTGGCCGCCGCGGCGGCCCTCGCAGGCTGTGCATCGGCGCCGCGCGCCCAGCCTCCGAAAGCTGCCCCGGCCCACGCCGCCCCTGCCGTTCCGCCTCCGCAGCCCGCAGTGTCACCACCGGCCGCGATACCTTCCGCACCTCCCCCGGTCCAGGACGCCGCGGCGCCTGCGGTCAGCCCCGAAGAAGCCGCTGCGGCCGAACAGGCCGGTTTCGCCGCATGGATCACGGCCTTCACCCAGGACGCGCTGGCGGCCGGGATCCGGCCCGATACCGTGCAGACGGCCCTGGCCGGCGCGCAGTTGCAACAGCGGGTGATCGAGCTGGACCGCGCGCAGCCCGAGTTCACGCGCACCCCGTGGGCGTACTTGGACAGTGCTGTTTCTGCCCAGCGCATCGCCCAGGGCCAGGCCAAGCGGGCCGAATACGCGGCGCCGCTCGAAACCGCGGCTGCGCGGTACGGCGTGCCGGCCTCGATCGTCACCGCCATCTGGGGCATGGAAAGCAACTACGGCGGCAATTTCGGCACCTTCCGTGCCGTCGATGCGCTGGCCACGCTGGGGTTCGAGGGCCGCCGCGCCCAATGGGCCCGCAACGAACTGCTGGCGGCGCTGCGCATCCTGGACCAGGGCGATATCGCGGCCGACCGCATGATCGGATCGTGGGCGGGCGCCATGGGCCACACGCAGTTCCTGCCATCCGTGTTCCTCGCCTACGCGGTCGACGCCGACGGCGACGGCCGCCGCGACATCTGGGGCAGCATCCCCAATGTGGCGTCGTCCACCGCCAACTACCTGGCCAGCTCCGGCTGGCGCAGCGGACAGCCCTGGGGTATCGAGGTGCAGCTGCCGCCGGGTTTCGATCACGCCCGCGCCGAGAACACCGTGCGCCAGTCGTCCGCGCAGTGGACCGCGGAAGGCGTGGTGGCCATCGACCGGCAACCCCTGCCCGACCTGGGTGCGGCGTATGTCATCGCCCCCGCGGGTGCGCGCGGGCCGGCCTTCCTGGTGGGCGACAACTTCCGCAGCATCCTGCGCTACAACAACTCAGTGAACTACGCCCTGGCAGTGGGCCTGCTGGCGCGGCAGATCGAGGGCGGCACGGGCGTGGTGGCCCCCTGGCCGCGGGATTTGCAACCCCTGTCGCGCAGCCAGGTGAAAGACCTGCAGACAGCATTGAACCAGCGCGGGTTTTCCGCCGGCACGGCGGACGGCGTGATGGGCCCCGCCACGCGCGCCGGCCTGCGCCAGTTCCAGCAGAGCATCGGCGTGGTGGCCGACGGCTATCCCACCTTGGAGTTGCTGCAGCGGCTGATGGCGCCGTGATGCAGATCGGTGCCGCCTGACCTTGCCCTGAGCGGCCTGCAAGCCAGGGCAAGGGTGGAAAAGAAAAAGCCCGCGGCGAACGCGGGCTTTTTCATATCAGGCGGCCACCATCGGCGTCCGGGTAATCCGTCGGCCGATCAGTCTGCCGTGGCCTCTTCCGGCTCGGCCGGCTCGGATTTCGCCGAGCGCTCCCGCTTGGGCAGCGGCTGGATGTCCAGCAGCACCTCGGGCGTTTCCACGCCTTTTTCGTCCGTCTTCACCTCGATGTCCACCGTGAGGCGGCCACCTTCGGTCAGGCGGCCGAAGAGCAGTTCGTCGGCCAGGGCACGGCGGATGGTGTCCTGGATC
This sequence comes from Acidovorax sp. KPB24-07, assembly GCF_057543315.1. Classification (NCBI taxonomy): domain Bacteria; kingdom Pseudomonadati; phylum Pseudomonadota; class Betaproteobacteria; order Burkholderiales; family Comamonadaceae; genus Acidovorax; species Acidovorax sp. KPB24-07. The sequence continues at coordinate 10,923 of NZ_BAAJYS010000073.1, read as the reverse complement.
AGGCGCTGCATCGGGCGGGCGCCCATCAGCGGATCGAAGCCCTTCTTGGCCAAGTGCTTGCGCAGCGTGTCGGTGAAGGTCACCTCCACCTTCTTCTCGCTCAACTGGGTTTCGAGTTGCAGCAGGAACTTGTCCACCACGCGCAGAATGATCTGCTCGTCCAGCGCCTTGAAGTTCACGATGGCATCCAGCCGGTTGCGGAACTCGGGCGTGAACAGGCGCTTGATGTCGCCCATTTCATCGCCCGCCTGCCGCGGGTTCGTGAACCCGATGGTGGCCTTGTTCATGGTCTCGGCACCCGCGTTCGTCGTCATGATGATGATGACGTTGCGGAAGTCGGCCTTGCGCCCGTTGTTGTCGGTCAGCGTGCCGTGGTCCATCACCTGCAGCAGCACGTTGAAGATGTCCGGATGCGCCTTTTCGATCTCGTCGAGCAGCAGCACGGAGTGCGGCTTCTTCGTGACTGCCTCGGTCAGCAACCCACCCTGGTCGAACCCGACATAGCCCGGAGGCGCACCGATCAGGCGGCTCACCGCATGGCGCTCCATGTACTCGGACATGTCGAAGCGGATCAGCTCGATGCCCATGATGTAGGCGAGCTGCTTGGCCGCCTCGGTCTTGCCGACGCCAGTGGGGCCGCTGAACAGGAACGAGCCGATCGGCTTGTCGCCCTTGCCCAGGCCCGAACGCGCCATCTTCACGGCGGAAGCGAGCACCTCCAGCGCCTTGTCCTGGCCGAACACCACGCTCTTGAGGTCGCGCTCGATGGTCTGCAGCTTGCTGCGGTCGTCGTTGGACACGTTCGCGGGCGGGATGCGCGCGATCTTCGCCACGATTTCCTCGATCTCGGCCTTGCCGATGGTCTTCTTGCGCTTGCTGGCCACCTGGATGCGTTGAGCCGCGCCGGCTTCGTCGATCACGTCGATCGCCTTGTCGGGCAGGTGACGGTCGTTGATGTACTTGGCCGACAATTCGGCCGCTGCCTGCAGCGCCGCCGCGGCGTACTTCACGCTGTGGTGCTCTTCGAAGCGCGACTTGAGCCCCTTGAGGATGTCCACCGTTTCCTGCACGGTCGGCTCCACCACATCGACCTTCTGGAACCGGCGCGACAGGGCCGCGTCTTTTTTCGAAGATGCCGCGGTACTCGGTGAACGTGGTCGCGCCGATGCATTTGAGCTGGCCGCTGGAGAGCGCCGGCTTGAGCAGGTTGGACGCGTCCAGCGTGCCGCCCGAGGCCGCACCGGCGCCGATCAGCGTGTGGATTTCGTCGATGAACAGCACCGCATTGGGCTTGTCCTTGAGCGACTTGAGCACACCCTTCAGGCGCTGCTCGAAATCACCACGGTACTTGGTGCCCGCCAGCAAGGCGCCCATGTCGAGCGAATACACGACCGCCTCGGCCAGGATTTCCGGCACGTCGTTCTGCGTGATGCGCCATGCCAGGCCCTCGGCGATGGCCGTCTTGCCCACGCCGGCTTCGCCCACGAGCAGCGGGTTGTTCTTGCGGCGCCGGCACAGGATCTGGATCGTGCGCTCGACCTCGTAGTGGCGGCCGATCAGCGGGTCGATCTTGCCGTCCTTGGCCGCCTGATTGAGGTTCTGGGTGTACTGCTCGAGCGGCGAGGCTTTCTCGTTGCGCTCGCCACCGCCACCGCCCTCTTCGCCTTCTCCCTGGTTCTCAGGCTTGGCGGGTTCCGGCGGCTCGCCTTTCTTGATGCCGTGGGCAATGAAATTGACCACGTCCAGGCGCGTGACGCCCTGCTGGTGCAGGTAGTACACGGCGTGCGAATCCTTCTCGCCAAAGATGGCCACGAGCACGTTGGCGCCCGTGACTTCCTTCTTGCCGTTGCCCGTGGACTGCACGTGCATGATGGCGCGCTGGATCACGCGCTGGAAACCCAGCGTGGGCTGCGTGTCCACCTCGTCGGTGCCGGCGACCTGAGGGGTATTGTCTTTGATGAAATTGGCCAGCGATGAACGCAGATCATCGATGTTGGCCGAACATGCGCGCAGCACCTCGGCTGCGCTGGGGTTATCTAGCAGTGCAAGCAGCAGATGCTCCACGGTAATGAACTCGTGGCGCTGCTGGCGGGCCTCGACAAAGGCCATGTGCAAGCTGACTTCCAGTTCCTGGGCAATCATGTGAACTCCTTTGTGCTTGCGTGGAAGGGATTACTGTAGATCGGGACCAAAGGCCGTTTATTCAACAGGCTCGCTGAGGCATTGCAGCGGATGCCCCGCCTTGTGGGCCGCCTCGCGGACCTGCTCCACTTTGGTGGCGGCGACATCGCGGGAATACACCCCACATACGCCTTTGCCGTCCAAATGGATTTTCAGCATGATCTGCGTGGCGGCTTCCCGGTCTTTGCTGAAGAATTCCTGCAGCACGACGATGACGAATTCCATCGGCGTGAAGTCATCATTGAGCATGACCACCTGAAACATTTGCGGCGGCTGGGTCTTTTGCGTGCGACGTTCGAGCACGACCGAACCGCCATCATCCCGCGCTGGCGTCCTGGTGGGCGGAGCGGGGGTGGGGGAAGGTGGTTTAGTTGCCATGGATTTCATTCTAGCGAGCCACGGCGGTCTACGCAGCCTCTCCCATGTAGTGATCATCCAACGGTGTTTCAAGCCCCATCCTCGCCGGGTCAGCCTGCGTCGTACACCACATTGACCGAACCGGTGCCGGCCTGGGCGCTCCAGGCCGCCAAAGCGGCGTCGGAGGGGAAGAAACGGCTGCCCTCACCCAGTTGCAACTCTGCCACGGCCTGGCCTTGGCCGGCCTTGCAGCGGATGCCCATGCGCACCCGAAGGCCGTGCACCAGCACCTCGCCCTGCTCGGTTTCCTGTCGACGGGGCGGGAATTCGCGCACCAGGCGCTGCACGTCCGGCGCGGTATCCCCGATGGCGACCTGCAGGTAGCGTCCGAACTTGGCCCGAGCCCCCGCCAGGTCCCACACCTGCTGCACCTTCACCCGCAGCCCGCCACTGAAATGGTCGAGCTGCAGGCGGCCGCTCATGACGACGAACTCGTCGTCCTTCAGCATGTCCCGGTGGGCGTTGACCACGTTCTCGTCGGCCGAGGCTTCGATGGTGGCCGACTTGTCGTCCAACTTGAACAGGGCCAGCCGGCCCCGCTGCCCGTTGATCACCCGAAAGTCGCTGATGATGCCCGCCAGGATCTGGGGCTCGCGGCTGTCGAGCAGTTCGTCGATCTGCGTTCGTACGAAACGGCGCACCTCACTGGCCACCTCGTCGAACAGGTGGCCCGACAGGTAAAAGCCCACGGCCGTCTTTTCCTGCGTGAGGCGCTCCTTCACACCCCAGGGCACCATCTCGACGAGTTCGGGCTCCTGCGTGCTCGAGCCGTGGGCGTCCTCGCCCATCATGTCGAACAGGCCGCCCTGGTTGGCATTGGCCAGCGTGGCGTTCGCAAAGTCGAACGCCCGGTCGATCGAGGCGACGAGCGAGGCCCGATTCATGTTCATGGTGTCGAACGCACCCGCCTTGATGAGCGCCTCCAGCGTGCGCTTGTTCAAGCGCGTGCGGTCCACGCGGACGCAGAAGTCGAACAGGCTGGTAAAAGGGCCCTTGGTATCGCCGCGCGGTCCCGCGCCGCGCCCATCCCGGGCCGCAATGATGGCTTCGATCGCCTGCTGGCCCGTTCCCTTGATGGCGCCCAGCCCGTAGCGGATGACCTTGTCCGTGACCGGCTCGAACCGGTACATGCCCCGGTTCACGTCCGGCGGCTCGAACGTCAGGCCAAAGTTCTTCATGGCATCTTCGAACAGCACCTTGAGCTTGTCGGTGTCGTCCATTTCCACCGTCATGTTGGCGCAGAAAAATTCGGCCGTGTAGTGCACCTTGAGCCAGCCGGTCTGGTAGGCCAGCAGCGAGTAGGCCGCCGCGTGCGACTTGTTGAAGCCGTACCCGGCGAACTTCTCCATCAGGTCGAAGACTTCGTCGGCCTTTTCCTGGCTGATGTTCTGCTTGGCCGCTCCCGCACGGAAGATCTCGCGGTGCTCGGCCATCTCCTCGGCCTTCTTCTTGCCCATCGCCCGGCGCAGCATGTCGGCGCCGCCGAGCGAGTAGCCGCCCAGCACCTGGGCGGTCTGCATCACCTGCTCCTGGTACACCATGATCCCGTAGGTTTCCGACAGCACCTTCTCGACCAACGGATGGGGGTATTCCACCACCTCCTTGCCATGCTTGCGGTTCACGAAGCTGGGAATCAGATCCATCGGACCCGGCCGGTACAGCGCGTTCAGGGCGATGAGGTCTTCCAGCCGGCTGGGGCGTGCTTCCTTGAGCATGCCCTGCATGCCGCGGCTTTCAAACTGGAATACGGCTTCGGTCTTGCCGTCGGAAAAGAGACGGTAGGTGGGCGCATCGTCCAGCGGAATGTTCTCGAACGTGAAGTTCTCCTGCCCCTTGTGGCGCTTCACGATGAACTCCTTGGCGATCTCCAGGATGGTCAGCGTGGCCAGGCCCAAGAAGTCGAACTTCACCAGGCCGATGGCTTCCACATCGTCCTTGTCGTACTGGCTCACGGCGGAATCGCTGCCCGGCTGCTGGTAGAGCGGGCAAAAATCGGTGAGCTTGCCCGGGGCGATGAGCACGCCCCCGGCGTGCATGCCGATGTTGCGGGTCATGCCCTCGAGCTTTTGCGCCATCTCGATGATGGTCTTGACGTCTTCTTCCTTCTGCACGCGCTCGGCCAGCAGCGGCTCCAGCTCCAGCGCGTAATTGTTCTTGTCGCCCTCCTTCTTGGGGTTGGGCGGGTACTGCAGCGTGTACGACATGCCGGGCTTGCCCGGCACGAGCTTGGAAATGCCGTCGCAGAACGTGTAGCTCATGTCCATGACCCGGCCCACGTCGCGGATCGCGGCCTTTGCGGCCATGGTGCCGAACGTGGCGATCTGGCTCACGGCATCCTTGCCGTACTTGTCCTTCACGTAGTCGATCACGCGATCGCGGTTGGACTGGCAGAAATCAATGTCGAAGTCGGGCATCGACACCCGCTCGGGGTTCAGGAACCGCTCGAACAGCAGGTTGTACTGCAGCGGGTCCAGGTCGGTGATCTTGAGTGCATAGGCCACCAGCGAGCCAGCACCGGAGCCCCGGCCCGGCCCCACCGGGCAGCCGTTGTTCTTGGCCCACTGGATGAAGTCCCCCACGATCAGGAAGTAGCCCGGGAACCCCATTTTCAGGATGGTCTTGATCTCGAACTCCAGCCGCTCCAGGTAGCGCGGGCGCTCCTTGTCGCGCTCCGCCTCCTTGGGGTACAGGTGTGCCAGACGCTCTTCCAGCCCCGCCAGCGAAGCCACCCGGAAGTACTCGTCGATGGGCATGCCGCCCGGGGTGGGAAAGTCCGGCAGCTGCGGCTTGCCCAGCACCAGGGTCAGGTTGCAGCGCTTGGCGATCTCCAGCGTATTGGCGATCGCGGACGGCACGTCGGCGAACAGCGCCTCCATCTGCGCGCTCGATTTGAAGTATTGCTCGCGCGTGAACTTGCGCACCCGCCGCTGGTTGCCCAGGATTTCGCCTTCGGAGATGCACACACGCGCTTCATGGGCCTCGTAATCGTCGGCCGTGGCGAACTGCACGGGGTGGGTCGCGACGACGGGCAGGTTCAGCCGGGCGGCCAGTTGCACGGCAGACACCACATGGGCTTCGTCGTCGGGCCTGCCGGCGCGCTGGATCTCCAGGTAGAAGCGATGGGGGAACAGCCCGGCCAGCCGCAGTGCCAGACGCGCGGCCCCCGCGTCGTCGCCCTTCACGATGGCCTGCCCCACGGGACCGGCCTGAGCGCCCGCCAAAGCGATGAGGCCTTCGCCCAGTTCCTCCAGCCAGGCCCAGGTGCACAGGGGCTGGTTCTTCACCACGTTGCGCGTCCAGGCGCGCGCGAGCAGTTCCGACAGGTTCAGGTACCCCTGCTTGCCCTGCACCAGCAGGATCATGCGGGAAGGTGGATTGCCCGGCTCCTCGGGTTCGACGAACACTTCGGCGCCCAGCACGGGCTTGACGCCCTTGCCCCGCGCTTCCTTGTAAAACTTGATGGCGCCGAAAAGATTGCCGAGGTCGGTGATCGCCAGGGCGGGCTGGCCGTCCTTGGCAGCCGCCTTGGCCACTTCATCAATGCGGTTGGTGCCGTCGACGACGGAAAATTCGGTGTGCAGGCGCAAATGGACAAACATGGCGGGTATTGTAGGAACGCCCGCTTCCCTGCCCCGCGCCAGAGCCCCGGCGTTTCGTTCAGGCCGCCGGCTGGCACGCCGGTACAATCCGGCTCCTGCCCGATCGCCGCGGCCAGCCCCCTGTGGCCGTCCCGGCCCCTGATCGGAAGCGGGAACCGATGCCCTTCTTTTGCCTGAAAGCTGCCTCCATGCCGCGTTTTCCCCTGCCCCTGTTGTCCGCCCTGCTGGCCGCCGGCCTGATGGCGGGCTGCTCCAGCACCCCCGAAGACAAGACCGCCGGCTGGAGCCCCAATCGCATCTACTCCGAAGCCCGCGACGAACTCAACAGTGGCGGCTACGACAAGGCCGTGCCCCTGCTGGAAAAGCTCGAAGGTCGCGCGGCCGGCACGCCGTTGGCACAGCAGGCCCAGTTGGAAAAGGCCTACGCCCAGTACAAGGCCGGCGAAAAGGCCCAGGCCATCGCCACGCTGGACCGCTTCATGAAGCTGCATCCCGCCAGCCCCGCCTACGACTACGCGCTGTACCTGAAGGGCCTCGTCAACTTCAACGACAACCTGGGGCTGTTCTCCTGGCTGTCACGCCAGGACCTGTCCGAGCGCGACCAGAAGGCCGCCAAGGATTCGTTCGAGTCCTTCCGCGAACTGACCACGCGGTTCCCGGAATCGCGCTATGCCCAGGACTCGCGCCAGCGCATGACCTACATCGTCAATTCCCTGGCGCAGTACGAAGTGCACGTGGCCCGCTACTACTACGAGCGCGGCGCCTATGTGGCGGCCATCAGCCGGGCCCAGATCGCCCTGGCCGACTACAAGGAAGTGCCTGCGCTGGAAGAGGCCCTGTACATCCTGGTGAAGTCCTACGATGCGCTGGGCATGACCCAGTTGCGCGACGATGCGCAGCGCGTCATGGCGAGTTCCTACCCGCAGAGCGAGTTGAACCGCGATGGCCTCAAGGCCAAGTCGGAGCCGTGGTGGAAGGTGTGGTGAGCGCGCGCAGCGCCGCATCGAATTCCTGCGCCGTGTGAAGGCGCCGCATGGGTGGCAAGGCTGACAGCAGGCGCTTGCCGTAGCCCATCTCGACCAGGCGGGTGTCGGCCACCACCAGCACGCCCCGATCGGTTTCGCTGCGAATCAACCGCCCCGCGCCCTGCTTGAGGGCGATCGCGGCCTCCGGCAGCGAAAAGTACCGGAAGGCGCTGCGTTTGGTCTGTTCCAGCCGCTGGGAGCGCGCCTCCACCAGCGGATCGCCCGGTGGCGGGAACGGCAGTTTGTCGATCACCACCAGTTGCAGGGCCTCGCCCGGCACGTCGAACCCTTCCCAGAACGTGGCGGACGCGACCAGCACGCACCCTGCCCGCCCCTCGGACGCGCGTTCGCGGAACCGCTCCATCAAACGCCGCTTGGGCCACTGGCCCTGCACCAGCACCTCGATGCCGGAATCCGCAGCGAACCGGGCCTGCAGCGCATCGCCGATGGTCCGCAGGGCCTTGAGCGTGGTGGTGAGCACCAGGGTTCGCCCTCCGAGCACCATCACCGCGCTGCCCACCCAGGCCGCCAATGCCGCGCTGTGGGAGGGGTCGGAAGGCTTGGGCAATTCCAAAGGCACATGGAAGGCCGCCTGCGATGCATAGTCGAACGGGCTCTCCACCCGCAGGATGCGCGCGTCCTGCAAACCGCAGGGCTCGGTGAACCAGCGCAGGCTCGCATCGTCCCCCAGGGTGGCCGAGGTGAAGATCCATGCACGGGGCTTGCCCTGCGACAGCACCGCGGCCGCATCCGGCTCGTCCCAGGCCGAGGCCTCGGCCTCAGGCTCGGGCTCGCCAGCGGGCAGTTGCCACAGGGACCGCATCGGGCCCGCGATGTCGAGCGGCGCTTCCACGAGCCGCAACGCGCCCGCCACATCCACCCATCGGACCGCGTCCGCGCCACAAGGCTGGGAAAAGCCGTCCATGCGCTCCATGAGCTGCACCGCACGGCCATGCAGGCGCACAAAGTCCGGGGCGATCTCGCTCACGGTGTCCAGGGCCGCCAGGGCTGCGCGGCATGCGCCGACCACCTGCTGCATGGCCGCATGCCATTCGCCGGGGTCCACGCCGTCGGGCACCTCGCTTGTCCAACGCAACCGAGAACCGGCCGGGGCACGGCCTGCGGCCAGGCGAAGATCGCGGCCGGCGCGGTCCAGCGCGGCGGCCACCCCCAGCCAATCGGCCAGCCCGCGGGCGAACTGCAGGCCTGCCGCCATCACGTCGCGCGAAAAAATCCAGCAACTGCGCGGTGGAAGCTTGTTTGCCCATGAACTGCACGCCGGTCTCGTTCAGCTGGTGCGCCTCGTCGAAGACGACGACGCGCACGGAAGGCAGCAGTTCGGCCATGCCGGAATCGCGAACGGCCTGGTCCGCAAAAAAGAGGTGGTGGTTGATCACCACCACATCGGCAGCCAGCGCCTCGCGCCGGGCACGGTGGACATAGCAGTCCCGAAAGCGCGGGCACGGCGAGCCCAGGCAGTTCTCGCGGGTGGAGGTGACCAGCGGAATCACCGGGGAGCGCTCATCCAGCCCCGGCAACTCAGCCAAATCACCGCTCACCGTCCCTTGCGACCAGGTTTCCACGCGGGCCAGCACCCGCGCCACGGCCGCATCGTGAGCGGCCGCATCCTGGCGTGCCAACTCCATGCGGTGCAGGCAAAGGTAGCTGGCCCGGCCCTTGAGCAGCGCGGTGCGCACGGGCAACGCCAGCGCCTGAACGAGGCGGGGGAGGTCGCGCGCGAACAACTGGTCCTGCAGCGCCTTGGTGGCGGTGGACACCAGCACCCGCTCGCCACTGAGCAGCGCCGGCACCAGATAGGAAAACGTCTTGCCGACGCCCGTGCCCGCCTCCACCACCAGACCCCCTCCCTGCTCGATGGTTTCGGCCACCGCCAGCGCCATCTCGGTCTGGCCAGCGCGGGGCGAGAAATGCGCCTGGGCCAGCGACAGCCCGCCGCCCGCTTCGAACGCGGCCTGCACGCCATGGACGAGCGATTCGATGCGGGGCAATTCCATGCCGGTCATTCCTGGTTGCGCTCACGGGCGACCGCACCGGACCGCATGGTGGGACCGGGAGGAAATGGACAGGATAAAAGGCGGTGCAAGGAAAGAAGGCAGCAGAGGCGTCGCATGGCAAAACCGCCAAAGGGCGCCCGATAATACGTGCTTCGCCCGGCCCTTCGGCCGGCCCGCGCCCTCCACCATTTCTGCCATGACCAAACCGTTTCGCCTCACTGCGTCAACCGGCATCCACAAAGGCGATCGCGAATACCAGCAGGACCAGGTCGCGTTGATCGCCCACCCCCGCTACAACGGCTGCGTGCTCGGTGTCGTGGCGGACGGCATGGGAGGGCGCAGCGGGGGCCGCAAGGCGTCCGACCAGGTGATGCTCACGGCCCGGCAATGGTTCGAGCGGTACTCGCCGGACACCGACGACACCGCGACGATGCTCAAGCACATGGTGGAAGAAGCGCACATCGTGATCCGCCTCACCGCCATCTCAGCCGAGCAGGAGCCGCACAGCACGGTGGCGGCCTTCATCATCAACCCCCGGGGCGACTGCCACTGGGCGCATGCCGGCGATTCACGCATCTATCACTTCCAGGGCGCTCGGCTGGCCCACCGCACCAGCGACCATTCATATGTGCAGGCCCTGGTCGACCGCGGCGAAATCACCGAGGCCGAGGCCAACACCCATCCGCACTCCAACATCCTGGTGGGCTGCCTGGGCACCGAGAGCGATCCGCCGGTGGCCCAGCACATGATTCCGCAACTGCTGCCGAGCGATGTGCTCCTGGCGTGCAGCGACGGCGTGTGGCACTATTTTTTCGCCCACGGAGCTGGCGTCGGTGGTGGACTCGCTGTCGCCGCGCGAGGCCACGGAATTCCTCATCGAGAAAGCGCGGTCACGGGCCCGTGGCGGCGGGGACAACCTCTCGCTCGCCATCGTGAAGATCGAGGCGCTGGTGGAAGAAAAGAAACCGGCCCGGCTGGTGCGCTGAGGAAGGCGTCAACAGCGCGCACCTGCCCCGCGCCACAGGGTTGGGGTGCCCCATGGCAGTCGGCCGCGCCTGGAAGGCGTTCGCCTTGGCGCCGCCTTCAGGGGGCAGCGCTGGCCGGTGGAACCGGCGGTGGCGGTGGCAGCGCCGCTGCCGGCTTGCGGCCCTGGGCTTCGGCATCGGCCCGCGCCTTCTCGTGCTTTTCGCGCCGCTCCTGGGCGGCCTTCTGCTTGGCCTCGTACCGGGCACGCGCTTCGGAAATCTGGCCGGGTTGCGCTGCCGCACGCTCGGCCTTGGCGGCTTCGTGCGACTGCTCCCGCGAATGCTGCTGTGCGGCGCGCTGCTGCGCGTCGTGCTCGCGCTCCGCACGGCCCTGCGCTTGCGCCTGAGCCCGGGAGGCGGCCTGCATGGGTGCGGGGCGTTCGCCGGCTTCGAGCTTCTCGCGCTGCTCCTGCTGCTTTTGCTCGATCGACTGCACGCGCAAGGCCGCCTTTTCACGGCGCTCGGCGTCGTTCAGGGCCACTTCGCGCTGCCGCAGTGCGCTTTCCTGGTCCCGCACCTGCGCCCGCACGCCGATCAGGCAGTCCTCGACGGAAAAGCGCTGGTAGCAGACGGCCTCTTCCTTGACGCGCCGGGCCTCCAGCGCGCGGCGGTCGCGCTGGATCTGGTCGCGCTCGGCGCGGCGCTCGGCCTGCGCGGCATC
>NZ_BAAJYS010000072.1:0-16264 GCF_057543315.1 Acidovorax sp. KPB24-07 | reverse complement strand
CCGGGCGCCATCGCCGGGCCTGGCGGGCCTGGCGGGCCCATCAGCCCGGCACCTCGGGCAGCAGCAGGCGAAAGCCCTGGCCGCGTTCGGTGACCAGTTGCGGCGCGCCGCCGAGCTTGCGGCGAATGCGGCCGATCAGCACGTCGATGGTGTTGGAGTCCGGGTCGAGGTCGCGCGCGTAAACGTGTTCGCCGATGTCGCTGCGCGTGAGCAGCTTGCCCGGGTGGTGCATGAAGTAGGCCAGGATCTTGTGCTCCTGCGCGGTGAGCTGCAGGCTCTGGCCCTGCAGCGAGAAGCGGCCCCGCACCACGTCGTACTCCAGCGGCCCCGCCTGCAGCACGGCGGCGGCCGACCCGGCCGTGCGGCGCAGCATGGCCCGCAGGCGCAGCACCACTTCGTCCATCAGGAACGGCTTGGTGAGATAGTCGTCCGCTCCGGCGTTGAATCCCGCGACCTTGTCGCTCCAGCGGTTGCGGGCCGTGAGCACCAGCACCGGCCAGTTGCGGCCCGCGCCGCGCCAGTCGTGCAGCACGCTCAGGCCATCCTTGCGAGGCAGGCCCAGGTCCAGCACGGCCGCGCTGTAGGCTTCAGCGCTGCCGGTGAAGGAGGCGGCTTCGCCGTCATGCTCCACATCCACGGCAAAGCCCGCGGCCTCCAGCGCGGCGCGCAGTTGCGCGGCGAGCGCGACGTCGTCTTCCACGACCAGGATGCGCATCAGTCACCCGCCTTTCGCCGCGTCACTTCCAGGGTCACGGCGTCGACCTCCAGCTCCAGCTTGAAGCCGTTGGGCTGCTGCAGCTCGACGCTGTAGTACGGGCGGTGGCGGTGGTCGCTCTCCAGTTCCACCTCCAGCACCAGGCCCGAGAAGCGCGGGCGCAGCGATTCCAGCACCACGTCCATGGATTTCAGGGGCGCCGGTGCAGCGGCCGCCTCCGGCCGATGCAGAACCTCGCCCGTGTTCACATCCATCAGCAGCTTCATCTCCACGGCAGGCTTGTCGGACAGCTTGACCTCGTAGACCGCCTTGCCCTGCGCATCGCGCTCGAACTCGGCGTTCACGACGCGCGCGCCGTACCGCTGCTCCAGCTGCTTGACGTACCGGGCCATCTGCGCCAGCGGGACGGGCTGCGTGGGCCACTCGCGCTCCTGCGCCACCACGGCGCCGGTGGCGGCATCCACCAGCACTTCCTGCTTGTTGCCCCGGGCGTCGATGAGGGTGATTTCGTAGCGCGGCTCGCCCTTGCGCCCGCGCTTGCTTTCCACCTCGATGACGCGGCCCGCGTACTGGCGGCTGATGTCCGCAACGATGCTGTTCAGGGGCTTGAGCTGGCCGTTGAGCACGCCGCGCCGCGCCGCGTCCTGCTCGGCCGCGCTCGCCTGCACGCACGCGAGCGCCACCGCCGCGACGGCGGCACGCAAAAGCACGCTCCGGGTCCATTTTTTCATCGCGGGATTATTGCCGGCGCCGTTAAACGGCACATGAACGGACGCTTCACGAAAGGTTTAGCAGCAGTTGCGCACACTGCCTCCCAGTTCTCGCCACCTTGCAACACCGAAAGGAAAAGCACCATGAAAAAGACCGTTCTGACCCTGGCCGTCGCCGCCGCTGCTGCCGCCGCATCCGCGCTGCCTTCCATGGCCTGGGCGCTGACGGCCCAGGAGGCCGCCAACGTGATCACCCAGCACCAGTACGTCGCGCCGCAAGACCTGCAAAAGCGGTACGGCTACTGGTCTGCCGACGCGGTCGCCCTCGACGGCCTGCGCGTGGACGTGCTGGTCAATGACGCGGACGGCAGCCTCACCACCGTGCGCAAGAGCGACATCGGCAAAACGCTGCCCAGTGTGGACCAGGTATCGCAGGCGCTGCGCGCCAAGGGCTACCAATTCGTGTACGACGTGGAATTGGACGATGGCTTCTGGGAAGCCAAGGCGCGCCAGTCCGCCAGCCAGGGCGAGAAGGTGGAGTTCGTGCTGCACCCGGTGACGCTGGAGGTGCTGAGCCAGGTGGGCCGCAGCGGCGGCACGGTCAACAACCAGCCGGTGCTGAGCGCCGACCAGGTGCGCCAGGCCCTGGAGCAGGTCGGCTACACCCGCGTGCGCGGCATCGAGTACGAAGACGGCTACTGGGAAGCCGAAGCCACCAACATGGCCGGTCTGAACATGGAACTGCGCGTGGAGCCCACCACCGGCAAGGTGATCAGCGAACGGCTGGACGACTAAAGGCGCCCGCAGCGGGCCTGAAAAAAGCACCGGGCCCCGGCATGCATGTGCATGCCGGGGCCCGGTCGTTTGGCGTTGCTGGCCAGCCGTTGCCGCTGGCCGGTGGCCGTTACTTCGACAGGTCCAGCCGGTACTTGGACGTGCCCTTGCCCGAGCCGTCGTCCGCCGCCATGAGCGTGACGTTGGCCAGGCCCGCGGCCTGGGCCACGGGCAGCGCGTTGGCGCCGGAGCTGAACACCACCGGGCCGGCCGTGGCCACCTTGGTGAAGCGCCAGCTCTTGGCCGCGCCGTTGGCGGCACGGGTCACGTTGGCGTTCTTGCGGATGTAGTCGATCACCACGTCGCGGTTGGCGTCCGGCGAGGCCCAGATCGTGCCCGAGCCGTCCAGCTTGTCGATGAAGCTCTTGCCGCTGGTGGCGCGGTAGTTGTTGGTGGCGATCACGAACTCCTGCGCCGCATTGATGGGCTGGCCCTTGTAGGTCAGGTTCTTGATGCGGCGGCCGGTGGGCTGCGTCACGTCGATCTCGTACTGCACGTCGGCCGTGGTGAACATGTCGAAGTTGTAGCCGGGGAAGGTGCTGATGAGCGGCTGCTCGGCGGTCTTGGCCGGGTCGATCTGGTTGAAGCGCTTGGCCGCGGCCTCCAGCCAGCCCTGGATGTCGGCGCCGTTCACCTTCACCGCGTACACGGTGTTGGGGTACAGGTACAGGTCGGCGGCGTTGTAGATCGCCAGCGGCCCGGTGGCCACGTCGGTGTAGTCGGCACCGCCCTGGAAGCCGGACTTGAACGGTGCGCTCACCGACAGCACGGGCAGTTGCGCGTACTGCGGCAGGTTGGCGGCCACGTAGGCGGCCACGTAGTCGCGCTGGGCCTGGTTCACGATCTGGATCGCGCCGGGGTCGCCCACGTCGGCGAACAGCGTGCTCATGCGGAAGTCGGTGCTGCCGATGGGCGTCTTCACGTAGGCGATGGCGGCCTGGTGCTGCGTCTCGATCAGGGGGGCGACGGTGGGGTCGGCATCCACATACACCGTGGCGCCCGCGGCGTTCTTGCCCTGGATGTTGCGCAGCTCGCTCTTGGTGGCGGTCTTGTTCACGGTCCAGGCCTTGCCGTCCCATTGCAGGGCCAGCTGGATCACGCCCAGCGCCTTGCCCCACGAGTTGGCCATCACGGCGGGCACGCCGTTGATGGTGCCGGCCTTGTTGTCCACGCCGGTTTGCGAATAGGCCGGCGTCGCGGCGGTATCGGGGAACACGCTGTGCTGGTGGCCCATGACCATGGCGTCGATGCCGGCGACCTTGGACAGGTACAGGCCCGGGTTCTCCATGGTGGCCGAGTAGGCGCCCGCATCGAGCCCGCCGTGCAGCAGGGCCACGACGATGTCGGCGCCCTTGGCGCGCAGCTCGGGCACGTATTTCTGCGCGGCTTCGACCGCGCCTTCGGTGTAGACCTTGCCTTCGAGGTAGCGCTTGTCCCAGTTCATGATGCCGGGGGTGGTGAAGCCGATCACGCCCACCTTGATGGGCAGCTTGACCTCCTTGCCGTCCGCGCCCTTGGAGACCAGCGTGCGCTCCAGGATGGTGTAGGGCTGCACCAGCGGCTTCTTGGTCTTGCTGCTGTACACGTTGGCCAGCACGGCGGGGTAGCCGGCGCCGGCGCATTTTTGTGCGGCATCAACGCCATCGACCTCCATGCCGCCGCCCAGCACCTGGTTGAGGAACGGCAGGCCGTAGTTGAACTCGTGGTTGCCCAGCGTGCCGGCATCGAAGCCCAAAGCGCCCATGGCCTTGTACATGGACAGTTGCTGGGTGCAGGGAATGGCCTTGACCACGGCCTCGTAGTCGGCCAGCGCCGTGCCCTGGATGGTGTCGCCGTTGTCGACCAGCAGCGTGTTGGCGAACTCCTTGCGCGCCTGGCGCACCAGCGTGGCGGTGCGCTCAAAGCCATAGCTCTTGTCTTCGGCGAGCTTGAAGTAGTCGTAGCTGCGCACGTTGAAGTGCAGGTCGGTCGTCTCCAGCACGGCCAGCGTGGCGGTGGCGCCGGCGTTGTTGTTGCCGTCGTTGTCGCTGCCGCCGCAGGCGGCCAGCAGGCTGGCGGCAGCGATCACGGTGAATGCGGTGAGGGCGGTCCGGCGGGTGGCCGGCGAGAGGTCTTGGCGTGGGAGGGTGTCCAGCATGCAATGGCCTGGGTGGTGGGTAAAGGCGAGAGTGTCACGAACCCGTTTGACACTGGCGTGACGCTGCCGTGGCCCGCCCGCAGTCACCGACCCGCCCGGGCCCTGCGCCCCGCTGGCCTGCGCGCCGTCAGTCCGCCGACGCGATCAGGTCCACCTCCACCGAGGCGTTCTTGGGCAGCTGCAGCACGCCGACCGAGGTGCGCGTGTGCGCCCCGGCCACCGGCCCCAGCACATGAAAGAGCACCTGCGAGGCCGCATCGGCCACCTCGCTTTGCTGCGTGAAGCCGGGCGCGGACTGCACGTACACCGTGATGCGCGGCACGGCGCGCACCGCATCCAGCGTACCCAGGCTGCGCTGCAGCAGCGCCAGGGCGCGCATCACGCACACCTGGGCGGCATGCTGCGCGCGCTCCAGGGGCACCTGCGCGCCCACGGCGCCGGTGACCACCACGGTGTCGCCCACGCGCGGGATCTGGCCGCTCAGGTAGATCTGCCGGCCGTCGCGCACCAGCGGCACGTAGTTGCCGCCGATCTTGATCTCGCCATCGAAGCGGTGGCCCAGGGCCAGCGCCTGTTCTTCGAACCGTGCATCGCAGGACATGGAATCTTTCCTCGGGTGTGGGACGGTGGAGGGAGTTGAAACAAAAAGTGCCCCCAGCACAATGAGTACTAGGGCATATTGCTATTAAATAAATAGCAAACGATCCATGGGGTGCCGCGTCATCCGCCGCGGTTGCGCATCCAGTCGGCCGTGCCCATGAAGCTCTCGCGCAGCCGGGTGCGCAGCTCGGCGGGCACCCCGGTCTCGTCCATGGCCTGGTCCATGCACGCGACCCACTGGTCGCGTTCCTTGATGCCGATCGAGAACGGCAGGTGCCGCGCGCGCAGGCGCGGGTGGCCGAAGCGGCTCTGGTAGTGGTCCGGCCCGCCGAGCCAGCCGCACAGGAACCAGAACAGCTTGTCGCGCGCGTCCGCCAGGGTGCTGCCGTGCGCGGCGCGCAGTTCAGCATAGCCGGGCTCCAGGTCCATGAGGTCGTAGAAGCGGTCCACGAGCGCGCGGACTTTGTCTTCGCCGCCGATCCACTCGAAGGGCGTGGTGGCGGGGCTGGGCGCGGGCTGGGATTCGGGTGTGGACATGGAGGCGGTGGAGAGAAAGCTAGCCCTCGATTGTAGAAAGCGTTGCCCCGCACGCGTTGCCCACCCGCAGGCAGGCGAACACCGCCACCGCCGTGAAAACCGTCACCCCGGCCAGCACGCGCAGCAAGCTAAAACAGTACGACCAGCGGATTACAGGAAAGCGGGCCAAGGTGGAATACGCGTTCGTGGGTATGCCTGCCATGGCACATCTGCGTCTGGGGTCGGGGTTATCTCGGCCTGTTTCCGGTTTCTGCAACAAAGCCCGTGAAAACAGGTAACGTTCGGGATACTTCCCAGCGTTTCGCCGAAGCGACAATCATTTCGCATGCATTAAAAATAATCCGTCTTTTTTTTAGAAAATCACAGTCAATATCCCGTGATTTTTTCGAACCCTACACTCACAACATCATCAAATGGACAAACTATCTGGATCTTCATCATCATCTTCGTCAGTGACGTGGAATGCAGTAAACGATTTGGTCGCGGATGTGAGCGAACGAACAAAACTTTCAACCACCGGTTACCAGACCGCAATGGGGCGTTTAAATAAATCTCATAAACCAGACAGCGAAGCTTTGATGACCTTAAGCAGAGCTCGGCAATACACGGATACTGCAAAAAGAACGTACTCATCCGAAACGCTTAAAAAAACTTGCGGATCTACAGCAAAATAGAATCTATCGCACATCTAGCGGAAATCTACGAGGCGCAATCGAGATGACACCAGAGCAACTTACAAACTGCGTACAAAAATGTAGAGAAAGTGGATTTTCAAATTGCGACATACAAGCATTGGAAATAGGACTGCATCTTCGACATAAGATTGGGATCAAAGATTTCACCATTTATAGCAATAGCAAATTAAGTCACAACTACGTTGTGATAAATGCATGCACAGATTTTCCAAAAGGTGCAATCGTTGACTCCTGGACAGGGCAAGGAATTCAGGAGTTGGATTTTAAGACACGAATGAAATTTAAACACCGGGAAGAAAATTACCAAATCAACGAAAACATGCATCAGTGGATCGAGCAATATGGATCCGAGCACGTAATTGATTAATTTTGTGACCGCTGGCAGGTTGCGGCATCGAGCAATCCTCCAAGAAAACATACGGGAGGCATGCCCGACTTCCTGGCGCGCGACGCCATCGAGCGGGGCGAATTGCGGCAGGTGCTGGCCACGCACCTGGTGCACACCGGGCAGTTCTCGGCCCTGTGGCCGTCGAGCCGGCAGCTGTCGCCCAAGGTGCGGGCGTTCGTGGACTTCATCGGCGAGCGGCTGTTCAAGGCCGCGCCGGGACTAGGCGTGGATTGAGGTGCGCCAGCGGGTCGATCAATCGAATGATCGGGCGGACGGGCAAGCGCGTTCGGCGAGTTTGATTATGAAAAAAGCGACGTTCCTCTCTGCCCGCGGCAGGCATAGCCTTCGGGCTTCATCCATCGGAGAGAGAGAACGAACACCATGCGCATCCGCTTCATCGCATCCCTGGTCGCCGCCGCGTTCGCCGTATCGGGCGTGGCCCACGCCGACCAGCTGGCCGACATCAAGAAAAAGGGCGAGTTGGTCGTCGGCGTGCTGGGCACCGACGAACCCAACAGCTTCATCGACCCCAAGACGCGCGAGCTGATCGGCTACGACATCGACCTGGGCAAGGCGATCGCCAGGAAGATCGGCGTCAAGCCCGTGTTCAAGCAACTGGCCGTGGCCGCGCGCATCCCCGAACTGCAGCAGGGCCACGTGGACATCCTGGCCGCATCGCTCACCCACAACAAGGAGCGCGAGGCGCAGATCGATTTCTCGCTGACCACCTTCGTCACCGGCCAGAAGGTGCTGGTCAAGAAGGCCAGCGGCATCAAGGACGTGGCGGACCTGGCCGGCAAGCGTGTGGTGACGGTCAAGGGCGGCACGCAGGAGCCCAACGTGCGCAAGGCCGTGCCCACCGTGGAGGTGGTGACGTTCGAGACGACGCAGCAGGCGTTCCTCGCACTGCAGCAAGGCAAGGGCGTGGGCTACGTGAACGACGAATCCTCGTTGATCGACGACTTCGGCAAGCTGGGCCCGCGCAACAAGGACTACGCCATCCTGCCCACCAACCTGAGCGTGGAGCCGCTGGCGCTGGGCATCAAGAAGGGCGAGACCGCCGTGAAATCCATTGTGGACGACACGCTGCGCGAGCTGGAGAAATCCGGCGAGGCCGAGAAGATCTTCTTCAAGTGGTACGGCCCCGGCACCAAGATCCAATTCACCACCCGCCCCTTCAAGTTCGAATCGGACAAGATCGACGGCTGATGGACGCACCCATGGCGGCATGGCCGCCGGGGGCAGCGCACGGGCGGCGGGCATGCCATTGGCGCATGCGGGCCGCCCTGTGGCAGGCACCCCGGTGGCGGGCCGCCGCGCCCGCATGCCCCGCGTGCGGCGTTTTCCGAATGACTGGCGTGCATGCCCTTGTTTGACTACTCCTTGCTGCTGAGCGGCAAGTACCACCTCATGATGGTGGGCGGCCTGCTGCTGTCGCTGCAGCTGCTGGCCGTCTCGCTGGTGCTGGCCCTGCCCCTGGCCCTGGTCGTGGCGCTCCTGCGCCTGGCGCCGGTGGCGCCCCTGCGCTGGGCTGGCTTCGCCTTCGTGGAGGGCATGCGCAACGTGCCGCTGCTGGCGCACCTGCTGTTCTGGTACTTCGGCGCGCCCGAACTGCTGCCCGAATCGGCCAAGCAGTGGCTGTATGACAGCGGCCATGCCGAGGCGGCCGCGGCCGTTGTCGCGCTGTCGCTGTACACCGCGGCCTTCATGGCCGAGGACATCCGCAGCGGCATCCGCGCGGTGTCCACGGTGCAGATGGAGGCGGGGCGCGCCCTGGGGCTGGGGTTCCTCGCCACCATGCTGCGCGTGGTGCTGCCGCAGGCGCTGCGCGTGACCGTGCCGCCCCTCATCTCGCAGGCGCTCAACCTCTGGAAGAACACCTCCATCGCCACCGTGATCGGCGTGGCCGAACTCATGTATCAGGCGGCCAAGGTGGAAAGCGCCACGTTCCGCAGCATCGAGGCGTTCGCCTTCGCGAGCGCCGCCTACCTCACGGTGTCGCTGCTCATCACGGCTCTGGCGAGCTGGTACCACCACCGCTACCCCGTGCGGACGGTCTGAACCTTTCCCCAAAAAAGCATGCGCGAACTCTTCGACACCTACTGGCTGTACTTTCTCGTCGGCCAGTACCCCAACGGCCCGCTGGGCGGCCTGACGCTCACGCTGCTGTTGGCGGCGGGCGCACTGTTGCTGGCGCTGCCGCTGGGCGTGCTGTTCGGCCTGGCGCGCGTGAGCCCGTGGCGCTCGGTGCGCTGGCCGGTCACGGCCGTCGTCTTCGTGGTGCGCGGCACGCCGCTGCTGATGGTGGTGTTCTGGGCCTATTTCTTCCTGCCCAGCGTGACGGGGGTGAAGACCGACCAGTTCACCACCATGCTGGTCGCGCTCGTGGTGTTCAACGCGGCCTACTTGGCCGAGATCGTGCGCGCCGGCATCCGGGGCCTGCCGCGCGGGCAGATGGAATGCGCCCGCGCCCTGGGCCTGTCGTACCCCCGCGCCATGCGCCGGGTGGTGCTGCCGCAGGCGCTGCGCAACATGCTGCCTTCGCTGGTGAACCAGTTCGTCGTCACCATCAAGGAGACCTCGCTGGGCTACATCATCGGGCTCACGGAGGTGGCCTTCATCGCCACGCAGATCAACACCCAGGTCTTCATCCGGCCGGCCGAAGTGTTCGGCATCCTGGGCCTGACCTACTTCGTGCTGTGCTTCGGCCTGTCGCGCCTGGCGTACGCGCTGGAGCGCCGGCTGGCGCGGCGCGCGGCCCCCTCCTCTTCTTCCGGACTCCGAACGACATGATCGAACTGCACGGCGTGAACAAGTGGTACGGCAGCTACCACGCCCTGGTGGACGTGACCGAAACCATCGCCCAGGGCGAGGTGGTCGTGGTGTGCGGGCCTTCGGGCTCGGGCAAGTCCACGCTGATCCGCACGCTCAACCGGCTCGAACCCATCCAGGGCGGGCGCATCCTGATCGACGGGCAGCCCATCCACGGGCCGGGCGTGGACGTGAACGCGCTGCGCTCGCGCATCGGCTTCGTGTTCCAGCAGTTCAACCTGTTTCCACACCTGTCGGTGCTGCACAACTGCACGCTGGCCCCCATCCAGTTGCGTGGCCTGTCGCGCCAGGCGG
Organism: Acidovorax sp. KPB24-07; assembly: GCF_057543315.1. NCBI lineage: Bacteria > Pseudomonadati > Pseudomonadota > Betaproteobacteria > Burkholderiales > Comamonadaceae > Acidovorax > Acidovorax sp. KPB24-07. Next base: position 6,522 of record NZ_BAAJYS010000072.1, on the reverse strand, counting down.
CCGAGCAGCGGGCCCTGGCCCTGCTCGACCGCGTGGGCCTGGCGCACAAGGCCCAGGCCTGGCCCAGCGAACTCTCGGGCGGCCAACAGCAGCGCGTGGCCATCGCCCGCGCCCTGGCCATGGAGCCGCCGCTCATGCTGTTCGACGAGCCCACCAGCGCGCTGGACCCCGAGATGGTGGGCGAGGTGCTGGTGGCCATGCGCGACCTGGCCCAGGGCGGCATGACCATGGTCTGCGTAACGCACGAGATGGGGTTTGCCCGCGAAGTGGCCGACCGCGTGCTCTTCATGGACGAAGGCCGCGTGCTGGAGCGCGCCACGCCGGCCGACTTCTTCGGCCGCCCGCAGCACCCGCGAGCGCAGCAGTTCCTGTCGGACATCCGCACGCCGTTCGCGCGGGCGGCATAGCGGCGCCGCTGCGCTGCGCTGTTCAGGCTCTTTTGCGCTACTCCGCCGCGCGGCGCAGCGTCTCCACCACCGGGCGGCGCAGCACATCGCGCAGGCCCCACCAGCCCGCGGCCAACGCCAGCACGGCCCCGGCCAGTGCGCCGATGATCGGCACCCAGGGCGTGGCCGTCCAGGCGAAGTCGAACACGTAGCGCGCGAGCGCCCAGCCCACGGCCACCGCCACCCCGCTGGCAAGAAAGCCCGCCAGCAGCCCCACGCCGGCCAGTTCGGCCCGCTGCACCTGGCGCAGCAGGCTGGCGCGCGCGCCCACGGCCCGCATGATGGCGAACTCGCGCGCCCGCTCCTCGCGCGTGGCCGTCACGGCGGCGAACAGCACCACCAGCCCTGCGGCCAGCGTGAAGCCGAAGAGAAACTCCACCGCGCGGATCACCTGCGCGAGCACGCCCTGCACCTGGGCCAGCGTGGCGCTCATGTCCACGTTGGTGATGTTGGGAAACGCCCGCACCAGCGTGTTGTCGAAGCCCGGCGTGGCCGGCGCGCGGTAGGCCGCCAGGTAGGTCACCGGCAGTTCGGGCGGCAGCTGGCCCACCGTATACATCACGAAGAAGTTGGCGCGCAGCGAGCCCCAGTCCACCTTGCGCAGGCTGGTGATGCGCGCCTCGCTGACCACCCCGCCGATGTCAAAGCGCAGCGTGTCGCCGAGCTTCAGGCCCAGCGTCTCGGCGATGCCGTCCTCCACGCTCACCGCATCCTTCTCGCCCGGCGTCCAGCGGCCGGCCACCACGGGGTTGTGGGTGGGCGCCTGCTCGGCGTTCGACAGGTTGAACTCGCGGTCGACCAGGCGCTTGGCGCGGTCGTCGGTGTAGTCGGCCGGGCCCACCTCGCGCCCGTTGATGGCCACCAGCCGGCCGCGGATCATCGGGTACCAGTCGTACTGCGACACGCCGCCGTCGCGCAGCGCTTTCTGAAAAGCCTCCGACTGGTCGGGCATGACGTTGATCACGAAGCGGTTGGGCGCATCGGCCGGGGTGGAGCGCTGCCAGCTGCTGATGAGGTCGGTGCGCAGCAGCACCAGCAGCACCAGCGCCAGCAGCCCCACCGCGAGGCTGCTGACCTGCACCACCGCATACACCGGCCGGGCCGAGATCTGCCGCGTGGCCAGCACCAGCCAGCGCGGGGCCGTGGCCTCGTTCACGCTGCGGCGCAGCAGCTTCACCGCGCCCCAGGCCAGCCCGGCGAACAGCAGCACCGCCCCCGCGAAACCGCCCACGGCGATCAGTCCCAGCTTCAGGTCGCTGCTGACCGCCAGCAGCAGCGCGGCGAACCCGGCCACGCCCACGCCCAGCACCGCCAGCGAGGCGGGTTTCAGGCCACCCAGGTCGCGCCGGATCACGCGCAACGGCGGCACCTGCGACAGTTGCAGCACCGGCGGCAGCCCGAAGGCGAACATCAGCGTGAGGCCCATCCCGAGGCCGAACGCCACCGGCCACAGGCTGGGCGCGGGCAGCGCCGTTTCCACCAGCCCCGCCAGCAACAGCACGAACACGTGGTGCACCGCGTAGCCCAGCAGCACACCCAGTGCGCTGGCGAACAGCCCGATCAGCGCGAACTCGACCACGTAACCGCCCGCAATGGTGCGCTGGCTCTGGCCCAGCACGCGCAGCAGCGCGGCCGCATCGAGGTGTTCGTTGGCAAAGCCGCGCGCCGCCAGCGCCACGGCTACGGCCGACAGCAGCGCCGCGAGCAGCGCCACGAGGTTGAGGAATTTCTGCGCCCGGTCCAGCGTCTGGCGCATCTCGGGGCGGCCGCTGTCCAGCGACTCCACGCGCACGCCGTGCACATCGGGCGCCTTCACCGCCTCGGCCGCCCAGTCGCCGAACTGCTGGACCGCCCGCGCCTCGCCCGCCACGGCAAAGCGGTAGGTGAGCCGGCTGGCCGGCTGCACCAGCCCGGTGGCGGGCAGGTCCAGCGCATTGACCATGACGCGCGGCGCAAAGCTCATGAAGCCCGCGCCCCGGTCGGGCTCGATGGCGATGATGCGGGCAATGCGCAACTGCGCGTCGCCCAGCAGCAGCGAATCGCCCATCTGCAGGCCCAGCGAGCCCAGCACCGGCGCATCCACCCACACTTCGCCGGGCGCCGGAATGTCGCGCGTGGCCCGCGCGGGTGCACCCGGCGCCTCCGCCACCTGCAGGCTGCCACGCAGCGGGTAGCCCGGCTCCACGCTTTTGAGCGCCACCAGCCGGCTGGCGCCGCCCTGCGCATCGCTCGCGCGGCCCATGGTGGGAAAGCCCAGCGTCGTGACCGTGGACAGGCCCGCGGCCTTCGCCCGTTCGACGAACGCCGCCGGCGTGGGGTTGTCGCTGGCCACCACCACATCGCCGCCCAGCAGCTGCAGCGCATCGCGCTGCAACCCGCCCTGCAACCGATCGGCAAAGAACCCCACCGAAGTGAGGGCCGCCACGGCCAGCGTGACCGCCACGATGAGAAGGCGCAATTCGCCAGCCCGCAGATCGCGCCACAGCGTGCGCCAGCCAATTCGGAAGAAGGACAGATTCATGGGGAGCGACGTTAGCGCAAATGGGTTGGGCTTCGGGTGGGAAGGGGCTCAGGGCGAGGGGGATTTGGAATTTCGCAGCGCCCAGGGTGGATGGATGGGGAAGAAGACCCCGATGACGCCTTATGATCCGCGCCGCCAGAACGTGACTCATCCGCAACCTTCTGGCAACCAATCAAGATCAAAAAGGGAGTTATCAATGGGTTGGAATGAAACCGCGTTGAGCCTCAGCCGCGCCGTTGGCGACCGAATCGCTTTGGACGCGAGTTACCCAGCGGCGCAGTGCCTTCGGAATTTGCAGTTGGTCGATTTGCCCTATGCAATGGAGAGAAACGGTTTTCGCGTCGGCGCAGCGCTGATGAAGCGATGGTTCACCCACCCGGCATTTGCAATGCCCCCTGCATGGAAAGACCCCTCACAAAGCCAGTTGGATCATCGGACGGTAAGCGCACACTATTTGGACACAACGACAGTCCCCATGTCCTGGGCCCTATCGTTCGGAAGAACGCATGAAAAGTTGGAGGAACTCAAGCGCGCCATCCAAGGACAACTCTTGGCAAAAAGCCTTGTTGCTTCTCAAGACAGACTTTTTGGCAGATTGCAGCGGGCTGGCAAGCTGGGAACACACCCCATGGTTTTCGGCTCGGGCCTGCCGGCGGTCGATTTGCATGAGACTGCGCACCTGAACTCCCGCGTCGTCAGCAGCAATGGATTCGAGAAGTTAACGGACCCGATTGACGATCTTTACTGCGCACTGGGCGCGTTCACCTTGCACGCTGCCGCAGAAGGGATCGTGACGCCACTGCACCAGCAACGCGGTCCATTCACGCACCAAATTGACATTCATAGTCTGGGCTTTTACATCCGGGACTGCTATGACTTCACAGAAGATCAACCTCTTGGCAACTGGAGCACAGACGAGGTGGGAATGGCTCCCATGCCTCGCTTAGCGATGGTAGAAAATGCAAGCTTTCGCCGGTGGCGGGCGGTCCATCAACGCGGGGGCGATTTTCTGATTTTCTCAAACGTCCATTGGGAAAAGTTGAGTGCTCCAATCACGTGGTTTCTCAAAGTTCCCTGAGATGAAAGACCTATCCCCCATCAACGGACCTCGCAGTCAGAAGGCTCGACGCTGGCGCCGCCGTCTTGGCATCCTCTTCGGTGTCCTGGCAGCCACCGTGGTCGCGGCCCTTTTTCTGTTGACTGAAACCTTCGACAAGGCGAGGCTGGTGCATACCGATATCTGCGGCAATGGAAACTATCGGCTGGGTGTCTACAAATACAGCGGCGGCGCGGGGTATGTCGAATTAACGGACAGAGACGGCAAGGCGTTCGGTCGATCGGACTTTTCGGACGGTGCTTATCTTGATCCGGAATGGTCAAACGATTGCCTCACGGTCACTGTGGGAACCGACACAGATCGCGTGAAACTCGTGGTACCGCGTTGAAGCAGATGCATGCCCGCTTGCAGCATCTGAAATTCTCATTTATCTATTCATAAAATCATTCACAGCGACGGCTTGCCCTGGTGGATCTTCGACATGCGCCCTCAGGGTTATCTGGGGCGTGCCTTCAACCAGCGCCACGGGGGGCGTCTCGGGTTACCGGAACGGCTGAACGACTGGGGAGACACCCATGCGCTGCGCGCCCTGCTGCTTCAGGGAGACGACCTGCCGGGCAACCTTCTTTTGGGTGCAGCGGCACGCGAGCAGTTCGTCAATGCGCCAGCCCCGGTGCCCATCCCAGCGGCTCGGAGACCCCAGGCCTATGTGGAACTTGCGGCAGCGGCAGCGCGCGGCGAATTGCAGGGGTCGTCCGCAGCGGGTAAACAACCGAAATTCACCGCCTATGTGCGACCGGAAACCGGGCCGGCCGTGCACACCATCGTCAAGTTCTCCGCCTCGCTGCCGAGCTTGGTGAGCGAGCGCTGGCGCGATCTCCTGCTGGCGGAACACATCGCGCTGCAGGTGCTGGGAGACGCGGGCATCCCCGCATCGCTCACCCGTGTCATCGACCATGGCACGCAGCGGTTTCTCGAAGTGCAGCGTTTCGACCGGGTGGGGGCCCTGGGTCGCCGCGCGCTGCACTCTCTCGCGGCACTCGACGCCGAGTTCATGGGCCACGGTGGCCGATGGCCAGACATCGCGCAGGCATTGGCACGCGCGCGGATCATCGTGCCCGAAGCGTTGGAGGGGGCCTGCCTGCTCTGGGCTTTCGGCACCCTGATCGGCAATACCGACATGCACAGTAGAAATCTTTCGTTCATGTCGGAACAGGGCCGCCCCTACCAGCTGGCACCCGCTTACGACATGACGCCCATGGCCTTCGCACCGACGGCCGGCGGGGATCTTCCGCAGCGCACGCTGGAGCTGAACGTGGGTCATCAAGTCCCTGCCCGCGCATGGCTCCACGCCCTGCCTCTGGCCCAGGACTTCGTGCAGCGCCTGGAGAAAGCCGAAGGCCTCAGCGGTGGATTCGGGCCTTGCCTTGCCGCCCTGCAATCGCATGTCGCCCTGGCGGCCGAGCGGATCGGTCGACTGGCTCCATGACCCTCTTTCGTCCTATCCGTCCGCGCCCCCGTACCGCACCGCCCGCGGCGGGCGGCACAGCCCCCACAGCGTGATGCCGGCCTGCTGCGCCAGGTCGATGGCCAGCGAGGTGGGGGCCGACACGGCGGCCAGCAGGGGAATGTCGAGCCGGGCGCACTTGCGCACCAGTTCGTAGCTGGCGCGGCTGGACATGACGACGAAGCCGTCCTCCCCCAGCCGACCCTGCGCGGCCAACTGGCCGATGAGCTTGTCGAGGGCGTTGTGGCGGCCCACGTCTTCGAGCAGGTCGGTCAGCTCGCCGCCTGGCGTGGCCCAGCCGGCGGCATGGACGGCGCCGGCCGCGGCATTGAGCGACTGCCGGGCGGGCATGGCGGCCACGGCGCGCAATATCGCGTCGGCAGGCAGCGCACCGGCCCAGGCGCGTTCGGTGACGCGTTCGGGCACCAGGTCCAGCGCCTGCAGGCTGTCGATGCCGCACACGCCGCAACCCGTGCGACCCGCGAGCGAGCGGCGCTTGTCTTTCAGGCGCGCGAAGCAGCGTGCCGTGATGTCCACCCGCACCTCGCACGCGGTGGCCGTGCCGGCCGGGACCCCGGCGGGCGCCTGCAGCGCATGCACCTCGATGCCGTGGCAGTCACCCGGCTGGTCGATGATCCCCTCGCTCAGGGCGAAGCCGAGGGCGAAGGCATGCAGGTCGGCGGGCGTGGCCATCATCACGGCGTGCGAGAGGCCGTTGAACACCAGGGCCACCGGTACTTCGGCGGCCACCGCGTCGTCCTCCCACACGGCAGGCACAGCACCCGGCGGGCAGGGATGGCGCTGCACGCTGCGGGTGGCCAGCGGCGTGGGCAGGGGGCGTCCTTCGTCGTCCAGGCCCTCGGGGCCGGCAGATTCTTGCGCCCCTCCCATGCCCGCCAGCTGCTGCCGCCCGGCATCGGTCAGCCAGGCCAGCCAGCGGCTGTCGTCCTGCGCCACGCGCACCCAACCGGGGCCCGGCTGGCCGCCCACG
>NZ_BAAJYS010000071.1:0-16286 GCF_057543315.1 Acidovorax sp. KPB24-07 | reverse complement strand
CGCTGCGGTGGCGGGCAACGGGACGGGCGCCGCTCCCGTGCCTTCCGTCTCGCCCATGCAGGACTACCTGCCCACGCAACTGGCCGTGCGGGCCCGTCAGGTGGACTTCCAGGGCCGCACGCTGCACGGCGTGGTCATGGGCGGCTCGCGCGAGGGCAGCACCTGGCGCACCAACGTGGACGCCCAGGAGCTGAACGGCTACGTGGAGTTTCGCCAGGGCGCGGGCAGCGGGCCCGATGCGGGCTCCGGCCGGGTGTTCGCCCGCCTGTCGCGCCTGGCGGTCCCGCAGAGCGATGCCAAGGAGGTGGATGAACTGCTGGCCGAAGAACCGGCCGCCGGCGCCGGCACGCTGCCGTCGCTGGACATCGTGGTGGACGATTTCGTGCTGCGTGGGCGCCGCCTGGGCCGCATCGAGATCGAGGCGCAGAACCGCGGCGGCGACGGCGCTCCGCGCGAGTGGCGGCTGTCCAAGTTCAACATCGTCACGCCCGAGGCCACGCTCACGGCCAACGGCAACTGGGCGCTGCTGGGCAGCGACGGCGCCGCCGATGCGCGTCGCCGCACGGTGATGAACTTCAAGCTCGACATCCGCGACTCGGGCGATCTGCTCACGCGTTTCGGCATGGCCGACGTGGTGCGCCGCGGCAAGGGCCGCATGGAGGGGCAGGTCGCCTGGATGGGTGCGCCGCTCACGCCGGACTACCGCACCATGTCGGGCCAGATGAACGTCAACGTCGAATCGGGCCAGTTCCTCAAGGCCGATCCGGGCCTGGCCAAGCTGCTGGGCGTGCTCAGCCTGCAGTCGCTGCCGCGCCGGCTCACGCTCGACTTCCGCGACGTGTTCAGCGAAGGCTTCGCGTTCGACTTCGTGCGCGGCGACGTGCGCATGGAGCAGGGCGTGGCCACCACCAACAACCTGCAGATGAAGGGCGTGAACGCCGCCGTGCTGATGGAAGGCAGCGCCGACCTGGACCGCGAGACGCAGGACCTGCACGTGGTCGTGGTGCCCGAGATCAACGCCATGACGGCCTCCCTGGTGGCCACTGCCATCAATCCGGTGGTCGGCCTGGGCAGCTTTCTCGCGCAGGTCTTTCTGCGCGGGCCGCTCATCCAGGCGGCCACGCAGGAGTTCCGCATCGACGGCACCTGGACCGATCCGCGCATCGAGCGCGTGCCCCGGCGCAAGCTGGGCAGCGCCGACCCCGCCGTCCGGCCGCCCACGGCCGAGTCCCCCACCGGAGACAAATCATGATGAAAGCCGCCGCATTGCAAATGGTGTCGGGCCTGCACGTGCCCGGCAATCTCGAGCAGGCCCGCCACCTGCTGGAGCAGGCCGCCGCCGAAGGCGCCGAGCTGGCCGTGCTGCCCGAGTATTTTTGCGCCATGGGCGCGCGCGACACCGACAAGCTCGCGCTGCGCGAGCCCTACGGCGAAGGCCCCATCCAGCGCTTTCTGGCCCAGGCGGCCCGGGAGCTGGGCCTGTGGGTGGTGGGCGGCACGCTGCCGCTGCAGTGCGAAAGCCCGCACCAGGTGCGCAACACCTCGCTGGTGTTTTCGCCCCAGGGCGAGTGCGTGGCCCGCTACGACAAGATCCACCTGTTTCGCTTCGACAACGGGCGCGAGCGCTTCGACGAGGCCGCGGTGATCGAGGCGGGCAACACACCCGTGCGCTTCGAGCTGACCGCGCGCGACGGCACCCGTTGGCGCGTGGGCCTGTCCGTCTGCTACGACCTGCGTTTTCCCGAGCTGTACCGCCAGCATGCGCGGGCCGGGGCCGACCTGCTGCTGGTGCCCAGCGCCTTCACCCACACCACGGGCGAGGCCCATTGGGAGTTGCTGCTGCGCGCCCGCGCGGTGGAGAACCTCGCCTATGTGCTGGCGCCGGCGCAGGGCGGCCTGCACGAGAACGGCCGCCGCACCTGGGGCCACAGCATGGTGGTCGATCCGTGGGGCGCCGTGCAGGCGCAGGTGGCCGAAGGCCCGGGCGTGGCCCTGGGCGTGCTCGATGCGGTGCGGCTGCAGCAGGTGCGCCAGCAGCTGCCGGCGCTGGACCACTGCATCCTGTGACCGAGGGCGAGCCGTTCCTGTGGCCCTGGCACCGCTGGCGCAGCGCATGGAAGCGCTGGTCGCTGTGGGCCCTGCTCGTGCTGCTGGTGGCGGGCATGCTGGTCACCCAGGTGTGGCTGGCCGGCCGCTACGAGGCGAGCGAGGTGCAGAACCGCCTGGACCGCGACGCCGCCGATGCCGTGGCCGACATCCGCCAGGGCTTCGCCCACAACCTGCAGAACCTGCAGGCGCTGCACGTGGGCACACCGGACCTGGCGAGCTGGGAGTCGCGCGCGGCGGCCTTGCTGAGCGTGCGCCGCGAACTCGTGCGGCTGGAATGGCGCAGCCCCACGCTGGAAGTGCGGGCCCATGTCGAGACCCCGTACCGCCCGGTGCAGTGGGACGCCGAGATGCGCAGCGGCATGCATTCCAACATCGCGCTGGCGTGCGCCAACGCGCGCCGCGTGTCGGGGCCGTCGTACTCCGGCAGCTACTTCCAGCCCCAGGGCGATGGCCGCGGCTCCGAAATGATGGAGCTGTGCCTGCCCCTCATGCAGGATGGCCGCAACGAAGGCTTCGTGGTGGCCACCTACTCGCTGCACAACGTGCTGATCGACCTGGTGGTGCCCAGCCTCAAGCGCGGGCAGGAGGTGTCGTTCACCGAAGCCGATGGCACCCGCCTGGCCATGGTGGGGGCCAGCCGGCGCGGCACGCGCCTGTTCAGCGCGCAGCAGCTGTTCGACCTGCCGGGCGCCACGCTGGTCCTGCGCATGGACAGCTGGCACAGCGCGCCCAGCGTGTTCCCCAATGTGCTCACCGCGCTGGTGACCGCCATGTCGATCGCGCTGGTCACCGTGCTGGTGGTGCTGGTGCGCGACAACCGGCGCCGGCTGCGCGCCGAGCGCGACCTGGGCGACGCGCTGGCGTTCCGCAAGGCCATGGAGGACTCCCTGGTGACCGGGCTGCGCGCGCGGGACCTGCAGGGGCGCATCACCTATGTGAACCCGGCCTTCTGCGAGATGGTGGGCTTCACCGCGCAGGAGTTGCTTGGCCAGAGCGCCCCGGTGCCCTACTGGCCGCCCGAGTTCGCCGACGAGTACCGCCAGCGCCAGGCGATCCGCCTGTCCAGCCTGCACCCGCCGCCGCGCGAGGGCTACGAATCCACCTTCATGCGCAAGGACGGCGTGCGGTTTCCGGTGCTCATCTTCGAGGCGCCGCTCATCAACGCGCAGGGCCTGCACACCGGCTGGATGAGCGCGTTCCTGGACGTGAGCGAGCAGCGCCGCGTCGAGGAAATGTCCCGCGCCTCGCAGGAGCGCCTGCAGGCCACCGCGCGGCTGGCCACCGTGGGCGAGATGGCATCGCTGCTGAGCCATGAGCTGAACCAGCCGCTGGCCGCCATCTCCAGCTACGCCTCGGGCTCGCTCAACCTGCTGCCGCCGGGCGGCGGGCCGCCGCAGGAGCCGCTGCACGACGTGCACGTGGCGCTGCAGCGCATCGCGCAGCAGGCCGAGCGCGCGGGCCGCGTGATCCGCAGCGTGCACGACTTCGTGCGGCGGCGCGACCAGTCGCGCGAGGTGGTCTCGGTGCACGACCTGCTGGAGGCCGTGATGCCGCTGATCCGCCTGCAGGCGCGCAAGCTCGAAGTCTTCGTGAAGATCTCGGTGGACGCCGACCTGCCCCCGGTGCTGTGCGACCGGACCATGGTCGAGCAGGTGCTGCTGAACCTGGCGCGCAATTCCATGCAGGCCATGGACGACCCCGCCACGCCCCAGCGCATCCTGGAGCTGCGCGTGCGCCGCGCCGCATCGAATGCGCACAATGCCTGGCTGGAGTTCATGGTCATCGACCGGGGCTGCGGCATCGCGCAGGACGTGGGCGAGAAACTCTTCACCCCCTTCTTCACCACGCGGCCCGAGGGGATGGGCCTCGGCCTGAGCCTGTGCCGCACCGTGGTCGAGCAGCACGGCGGCTTCCTGGGCCACGCGCCCAACGAGCCCCGTGGTACGGTATTCACTTTCACCCTGCCTGCTGCCAGCGCGGACAGCAGCCACCCCTGATGGAACCCGTCTCCAACGCCACCGTTTACATCGTCGACGACGACTCGGGCGTGCGCGAAGCGCTCGCCTGGCTGCTGCGATCGCGCCGCCTGCCCAGCGAGTCCTTCGACAGCGCCGAAGCCTTCGAAGCCATGCTCGACGAGCGTCCGCCCGCGCGCCAGCCCTGCTGCCTGCTGCTGGACGTGCGCATGCCGGGCATGAGCGGCCTGGCGCTGTTCGACCGGCTGGCCGAGCGCCGCCTGATCGATGCGATGCCGGTGATCTTCCTCACCGGCCATGCCGACGTGCCCACCGCCGTGGCCACCGTCAAGCGCGGGGCCTTCGACTTCTGCGAGAAGCCGTTTTCCGACAACCTGCTGGTGGACCGCATCGAGCAGGCCCTGGCCCAGTCCGCGCAGCACATGGAGCAGGTGCGCCAGCACAGCGACCTGCAGGTGCGGCTGTCGGAGTTGACGGAGCGCGAGCGCGACGTGATGCGCCTGGTGGTCGAGGGGCTGCCCAACAAGCTCATCGCCGACCAGCTGGACATCAGCGTGCGCACGGTGGAAGTGCACCGCGCGCGCGTGTTCGACAAGATGCAGGTCAAGTCGGCGGTGGAACTGGCCAACCTGCTGCGCGCCGCGCACTGAATGAACGCCACAGGGCGCCGAAGCGCCCTGTGAAAGCCACTCCCGCCGCGGTGCACGGGCGGGGCGGCAGTGGGGCCGGCCGGCGGTCAGCCCGGCTGGCGCTCGCCCACGAAGATTTCCACCCGGCGATTGCGCGCGCGGCCGTCGTTCGTGTCGTTGGTGGCGATCGGCTGGTGCGAGCCGCGGCCCTCGACCTGGATGCGTCCGCCGTTCACGCCCCGCGTCGTCAGGAAGTTGCGGGTGCTGGCCGCGCGGTCCATCGACAGGGGGTTGTTGATGGCATCGCTGCCGGTGGAGTCCGTGTGGCCCACGATGCGCACTTCGGTGTTGGGGTTGTTGCGAAGCCCCTCGGCGAAGCGCTCCAGCACGGGGGCGAAGTTGGACTGGATGTCCGAGCGGTTCGTGGCGAACGAGATGTCGCTCGGAATGTCGAGCTTGAGCTGGTTGTCGGCGGTCTGCGTCACCACCACGCCCGTGCCCTGGGTGACCTGCTGCATCTCGCGCTTTTGCCGCTCCATGTGCTGCGACCAGATGTAGGTGCCCAAGGCCCCCACACCCGCCCCGACGACGGCCCCCGTGCCCGCCCGGCCGCCGGTGGCGGAGCCGATGACCGCCCCGGCCACCGCGCCGACGCCAGCACCCGTCGCGGTGCGCCGCTGGGTATCGTCCATGTTGGCACAGCCGCTCACGAGCAGAACGGCGGCAGTGGCGCCGATGAGAATCTTGTTGCGCATGGGATCTTCCTTTCCTGGTTGTTCTGCTGACGCCGGCCGTGGTGATGGCCTTGCGAACCGCACGCTTCGTGCACGCGACGTCAGGGACTTTGAGGACGCCCATTGTTCGCCGGTGCCTGGCTGATCCGGGTAGGACCAGTTCGTCAACTGGATCGGGCCTGGCGGCTGGCGCAGGGAACCTCGGCATTCATCAGGCGTCGGCCTGGGGGGATGTGCTTTTGATGGCCCATTGGGCGAAGCGGTCGGATCGAGCCACCAACACGATCCCGAGCAAAAGGCCCACCCCGCTGGAGAAAAGATCTGCCTTGGCTTCCAGCGCCAGCCCATCGAAAAAAGAGCGGCTTCCTCCCATCAGCAGGGCCTGGAAGAAGAACCAGACGACATTGAGCAATCCCTGTGCAAAGAACCAAAGGCCGATCAAGGCACAGCCCACACGGGCGGCCTCTGCGGGTTGGAGGCGGACGTGGTTTTCAAACCGTGTTCTTGGAAGCAGCAGATGGGCGGTCCACAGGGGAAAGATCCAAAGCAGTACGGCAGCGGCTAGGTACAGCGCAGCCACCACCCAGGTTTCCACGGAGGGGTTGTCGAGCGGCATCCCTTTCAGGATGGGCAGGAGTGCCAGGTACCGGACGGCAGTCACACCGAGCCATAGCGCGAAAATGCGCAGGCCCACGCCAAGCATTTGCTGGGGAGTCATCGATGGTCTTTCTGGGAGAGGGAGCAGAGGTGGTGCGCCGCGAATGCTTTACTTCGGCGTGCCGTCGTCCTCTTTCTTGGGTGTTGGCGTAGCGTCCTGGGGCGGCGGCTCCCCCCCCTTGCGCCCCGAGAACATCGTCCACCACACAATGGCGACGAGAACGACCAGCGCCAGCAATGCTTCAAGCAAAATCAGCCCCATGAAATTCCGTCTCCTGCGCCTTGTGACAACGGCGCTGATTGTAGGAACCCTGGTGGCCTGCTCCACCACGCCCCTGCCGCCTTCCACGCCTTTGCCTCCCGGTGCCTCGCTGCCACCGGGCGTGCCGGGTGCCCCCCTGCCGCCCGAACCGCCCGGGCCGCTGCCGCCCCCGATGGCGCAGCCGAAAAGCCGCTGGATACCGGTGCATTGGGCGGAATTGCCCGGTTTTGCCGAAGATTCCCTGCACGAAGCCTGGAACGCCTGGATCAAGAACTGCGAGCGTCCCGCGCCGGCCTTCGCGCCGCTGTGCGGCGAGGTGCGCCGCCTGTCCATCGCCAGCGCCGACGAGCAGCGTGCCTGGATGGTGGCGCGGCTGCAGCCCTACCGCATCGAGGCCGCCGACGGCGCGGTGGACGGCATGCTCACCGGCTACTACGAGCCCTATCTGGACGCGGCGCGCCAGCCCGGCAACGGCTTCAACGTGCCGCTGTACCGGCTGCCCGCAGGGTACGGCGCGCGCAAGCCCTGGTACACACGCCAGCAGATCGACACGCTGCCCGAAGCGCAGGCGGCGCTGGCCGGCCGGGTCATCGCGTGGGTGCGCGATCCGGTCGAGGCGCTGGTGGTGCACATCCAGGGCTCGGGCCGGCTGCGGGTGCAGGAGGCCGATGGATCGGTGACGCTGCTGCGCGTGGCGTTCGCCGGCACCAACGACCAGCCCTACCAGAGCGTGGGCCGGTGGCTGCTCGACCAGGGCCTGGTGCGCGATGCGACCTGGCCCGGCATCCGCGCCTGGACGCTGCAGAACCCGCAGCGCGTGCAGGAGATGCTGTGGGCCAATCCGCGCTATGTGTTCTTCCGCGAGGAGCCGCTCAACGCCATGGATGCCGGCTTCGGGCCCAAGGGCGCGCAGGGCGTGGCCCTCACGCCCGGCCGCTCGATCGCGGTGGACCGCCAGAGCATTCCCTACGGCACGCCGGTGTGGCTGGCCTCCACCGGCCCGCAGGTGCAGTTGCAGCGCCTGGTGATGGCGCAGGACACGGGCTCGGCCATCGTGGGCGCGGTGCGGGCCGATTACTTCGCGGGCTGGGGCCCGGAGGCGGGCGAACTGGCGGGGCGGCTCAAGCAGGGCCTGCGGCTCTGGGCGCTGTGGCCGCGCTGACACCCGCGCGTTCACGACGTTTCAGCACGTTTCAGCCGGCTTCCCTGCGGCCGGCCGGGAAGGCCCTCCACAATGGGACGTGACAGTCCCTTCGTGGCCTGGCCAGGATGGTGGCCTCACCTCACTCAACTCCCAAGGAGAACCGCATGACCGCTGACCGATGGCTGCGCACTGCCGCGCATGGCACCCTTCCTTTGCTGGCCGCCCTGCTGGGCGCCTGTGCGCCCCTGGGCACGACGCACGCCCAGGCTCCTGCGGGGCCGGACCTGCGCGCCGACACCGCGGCCCGCTTCCTGGCCTTCGCCCCGGCCAGGAACCCGGAACCCGCGATGACCGACGCCCCCGCGCTGGCCTTCGGCGTGCGGGTTCCCGGCACGTCCGCCGCGGCGCCGTTCACCATGACGATGGACACCGGCTCGACCGGCGTCGTCGTCTCGGCCACCGACCTGCCCGGTTTTTCCGCGCAGGAGGCCGAGTCGGGCGTGAAGGGGTGGGAGTTCCTGTCCAGCAGCAAGCGGCTGTGGATCGGCCGCTGGGTGCCGCGGGAACTGGTCTTTCGCGATCCCGCCGGGGGCGAGGTGGTGGCGCGCGTGCCCGTGCTGGCGGTGCAGGAGGAGATCATCTGCCCCGGCTGGAGCGAAAAGGCCAACGTGCCCACCTGCGAAAAGCCCGAGAAGACCACCGCCCAGCCGCGCGGCATCGCCTACATGGGCGTGGGCTTCGGGCGCGAGCACGACGGCCAGCCGCAAGGTACGCCGGACAAGAACCCGCTGCTGAACATCGTCTCCATCGACGGCCAGCCCGTGGCGCCCGGCAGCATGCGCGGCGGTTTCATCGTGACGGCCAAGGGCGTGCACGTGGGCCTCACGCGCGCCAACACCGCGGGCTTTTCGTACGTGAAGCTCCAGGGCCGAAGCCTGAACGCCGCGGGCCAGCCGGCCTCCAGCGACCCGCGCGACTGGCCCCAGGCGAGCATGGCCGTGTCGGTCAACGGCGCGGCCTCGCAGACGGGCGCGGTGCTGGTCGATACCGGCATTGCCCAGATGTACCTCACGGTGTCCAACCCGTCGGCATTGCCGACCACGGCCATTCCCAACCCGAGCCGCAAGGGCGCCATGGCCACGGGGCTGGTGGCCGGCACGTCGGTGCAGGTGTCGTTCCCCGACGATGCCGCGCCCGTGGCGCAGTACACCTTCCAGGTGGGAACGCCCCAGGCCCCCACGGCGGTGATCGTCACCCGGCCCTCGGCGCAGGCGTTCGTCAACACCGGCCGGCACCTGCTGCGCCAGCATGACGTGCTGTTCGATGCCGATGGCGGCTGGTTCGGGCTGCGCCGCAGCCAGTAACGTGGCGATGCCGGGTTCAAGCCTGGCGCGGACCGGTGCCAGTGGCGGCACGCTGCATGTCGAATCGCAGCGGAAAGTCGGTCAGTTGGCGGCCCGATGCATCCCGGACCTCGTAACGGACGTTGGGATTGCCGCTGAATGGCACATCCCAGCGGTCGCCAGCGTACTTCACACCGTCCCTGATGACATCATCGGGAGCGCGGAGCCTCTGGGCTTTGAACTGCTCCACGATCGGCAATCGATTGTCGATCAGGGCTTGTTGCCGCAGTGCCTCGATGTCCAGCGCTGCGGCCTGCGTGCCCGCAGGCTTGGTGTGGGCGACGCCACCACCTGACGCACCCAGCAACTTGCGGTGCATGGGAAGTGCGTCCCGCACGAGGGTGGGTGAGGCAAAGGTGGCCCATGGGTCCACGACGATATCCTGCTCGGATTTCTGCCCCCGGATCACGACGAACACGTGATTTCCCTTCGGCCTCCCATCCACGATGTCGATTCTGGCGTTCTTGAGGGCGGGATTCTGCGAAAGCAGTTGATAGGTCAGACCGGCGTGTTCATCACAGTTGCCACTTTGATATTGAATGGCGTTGGTCGCACGGATGGTGGGATTTTTGGTATTGGAATGCGAGAGGGTCGACCGCAGGACGCTGTCTCCAGCAGTGGCCGCGATGTCTTTGATCTGGTTGCCGGCACCGTCGGGCATCAGCGCTTTGACCAGGTCGATGGCCTCCCGTGCTGCGGCCAGGTGCGCGGCAGTTTCAGGCGATATCGACCGCAGTTGGTGCTTCATATCGGGCATCTGCGTTTTGACGCCAGGATGCGTCGTGGACAGCGCATTGGCTTGGCTCAACTGGTCTGGTGACAGCTCAATGAATTGGTCGGAGCGCAACAGTCCCGGGAGCAGTTCCTTTGCTGGAACCAGGACGGTGTTCTGGGCATCATCGAACGTGATGTAGGTATCGAGCCGATGAGGTTCTGATGAAAGAGGCGACGCGTTATCGACTTGCTTGAGCAACGGGGTCGCGCTGTCAAGCAGCCGTCTCCTGGCGGCTTTCGCCTCGGAGATATGGCTGTCGAGCCATGTTCTGGGCTCAGGCTCTGGCACTTTGCTGGATGAACCCCACCCCATGAATCCCCGCATGGTGCCGAGCATGGAGGAGTGCGACGACGAAGGCGGCCTGGACGGCAGGTGGTCGCTGCGGGGCCGGATGCCGCCACCGGCACTGGGATGGCGCGGGCTCCCGCCTGCCAGGGCGTGGGGTGCATTCCCGCTGGACGACGCGCCGCGCTGCGACGTCTTGGGTGGGGCCTCTTCCTGCGCAGTCGCGCCTCGGGGGCTCTTGGCGTGGGAAAGGTGGTTGAGCTTCATGGATCTCTTCCCTTGGCGATCCTGCCACCCACCGTCAGGCGGCAGTTTGCCAGTGAGGCCAGGATAAAGCGGGCGCCAGCAAGCGAAACCGTGCCCACCGAAGCATTGCAAGGGCGTGCGAACCGATTCGCCCGGGCTTGCAGTGGCCTGCGGGGTGCGGCACGGCCCGAAGGATCGTGTAGCCTGCTCTTCCCATCAAAACTCTCGCCAGGCAAGGAGATCCCATGCCCATTCCGCTTCGCGCAGCGATCGCCTGCGCCGCCGCGCTGCTCGCCTGCGGTGCCGTACCCGCGCAGACGACGCCGTTGCCCGCCACCGCAGCGGCCACCGCCGGCCCCTCGCTGCGCCCGGGCACCGAATCGCGCTTCATCCGCCTGCATTCCCCGCCGGGAGAGGGCTGGTCTTCCCCCATGACGGATGCGCCGCGGCTGCGGTTCGAAGTCCGCATGCCGCCGGACACCGGCGTGCTCGCGCCCCCCCGGCCCTTCATCGTCACCCTGGACACGGGCTCCACCGGCGTGGTGATTTCCGCGGTCGATCTGCCCGGTTATTCGCGCAACGAGGAAGTGCGCCAGGCCAACGAAGGCTGGGAATACCGCTCCAGCAGCCGGCAGCTGTTGATCGGCCACTGGGTGGTGCGCGACGTGGTGCTCAACAGCGGCTGGAACGAAGTGATTGCCCGGGTGCCCGTGCTCGCGGTCGAAAAGGAAATCATCTGCCCGCGCTGGGACGAGAAAGCCAACCGGCCGGACTGCGAAAATCCCACGGACACCACGGAAAGCCCGGGCGGCATCGCCTACATGGGCGTGGGCTTCGGGCGCGAGCACGATGGCCAGCCGCAGGGCACGCCCGACAAGAATCCGCTGATCAACATCGCCGAGATCGACGGCAGCCCCGTCGCCCGGGGCGCGGTGCACGGGGGCTACGTCGTGACCAAGCACGCGATATACGTGGGCCTCACGCCCGACCAGGCCAAGGGGTTTCGGTTCATGAAGCTGCAGCCTGGCAGCCTGCTCGCGAATGGCCAGCCGGCCTCCAGCGATCCCCGTGACTGGCAGCAGGCCACCGTGGCCGTGTCGGTGGACGGCGGCGCGCCCGAAACCGGTCCCGTGCTGGTGGACACCGGCATCGCGCAGATGTACCTCACGGCCGCCGACCCGTCGGCGCTGCCCACGGCGCAGATTGCCGACCCCACCCGCCGGGGCCGGCCGGTGACGGGCTTGAAAAACGGCACTCGGGTGCAGGTGATGTTCCCCGACGCGCAGGCGCCCGTGGCGCAGTACGATTTCCGAGTGGGGGATACGGACGCGCCCCAGTCCGTGTTCGTGAACGCGCCGGGCCGCTTCAACTTCGTGGGCCGCCCCGCCTTCATGAACACCGGGCGCTACCTGTTGAAGCAGTTCGACCTGCTCTACGACGCCGAGGGCGGATGGTTCGGCCTGCGGCCCTCGCGGCGGTGAGCGCCTGGAGGGCGCGCGAGCGTTGCGTCCTCAGCGCTCCAGCGGTTGGCGCAGTCCGGTGCGCTGCATGTCGAATCGCAGCGGAAAATCAGTCAGCTGTTGGCCGGATTCATCCTGGACCTCGTAGCGGACGTTGGGGTTGCCGCTGAACGGCACATCCCAGAGGCTTTTGCCATGGCCCAGATAAATGGCGAGCCCCAATTCGCGATCAAAGCCCATCGCATGAAGGTACTGCTCGGAGAGCGGCGGATTTTCTTCGACCGTTCCTTGTTCCCTCAGTGCTTCATCGATATCCAGCGTTGGTGGTGAAACGGTGCCGGCGGGCTTCGTATGCCTGATGCCCTCCTGCCCTGCGTTGAGCAGGTCCCGGTGCATGGGAAGTGCGTCGACGACGAATGTCGGCGTGGCGAAGGGGGCCCAGGGGTCGACCACGATGTCCTGCTCGGGCGTCTGACCGCGGATCACGGCGAATACGTGATCGTGTCCCCCACCGGCACCATCGTGAACCATGTCGATCCTTGAGTTCTGGAGATCCGGGTTCTGTGAAAGAAGCTGAAAAGCCAGGCTTGCCTGGGCATTGCAGTTGCCGGCCTGGTACTTGATGGCGGCGCTCGCGCAGGTCGCGGGATCGCCCTTCCCCCGATATGCCATCGTTGAGCGAAAGCAGCTTTCTGCCCCAGTGGCAGCGATGTCCTTGATCTGATTGCCCGCGCCTGCGGGAAGAAGCGCCTTGACCAGATCGATCGCCTCCCGAGCCAAGGCCAGGTGGGTGGCCGCTGCGGGCGATATCACGCGCAATCGGGGCTCCATGTCGGGCATCAGGGGGGTGACGCCAGGGTACGTTGTGGAAAGCACATTGGCTTGTGTCAGCCGTTGCGATGAAAGCTCGATGAATCGATCGGCGCGCAAGAGTCCGGGGTGCAGTTCCTTCGCGGGAACCACAACGGTGTGCTGGGCCGGGCCCTCCCCGGTGATGTAGGTATCGAGCGGGCAAGGCGTTTCTGGACATCGGAGCGTGCCGTGGACCTGCTGCAGCCCGGTTGCGCTGTCGAGCAGGCGGCTTCTGGCGGCCTTTGCCTCGGAGGCACTGCTGTCGAGCCATGCACCGGGCTCGGGCGGTGGCGCGATGCCGGATGAGCCCGTTTCCACCGGGCCGGGCCCGCGCGACGGCGATTGGGTGGGGGAAATGGGCATCCCGCTGTCGCTGCGCGGGCGGATGCCGGCGCCGGGATTTGAAAGGCGTGAGACCCGGGCTGCCAGGCCCTGGGGTGCATGCCCGGCGGACGGTGCACTGCGCCGTGCTGCAGCGGCTGGGGGCTCTTTTTGTGCCGTCGGGGTTCTTCGGCTATCGGCGCCGGTGAGAGGGCTTGGCTTCATGGATATCTCTGCTTGGCAGTTCGTCTGGCGGATCAAAGCCACTGAATGGAGCTTTGCAACGGCGGTCATCGCGTTCGCGCTGGCGTCTCACTGCCGGACTCCCGTTCCGCCGGTGCCCGCTGCATATCGAACCGGATCGGAAAATCAGTGAGCGCACGCCCGGAGGGATCTCTGACTTCATACCGGACGTTGGGATTGCCGCTGAAAGGCACATCCCAGAGATTCTCTTTTTCGATCAGAACTTGTGTGATCGCAGCGTCAGGTTCATGGTGGGCATGAAGCCGAAACGCCTCGGAAAGCGACGAGTATTTTTCGATCGCACTTTGCCATTGGCTGTGCCGTTTCAGCGCCTGTTCGATGTCCATTGCGGGTGCAACGGTGCCAGCGGGTTTGGAGACCCTGATCTTTCCGCGCTCAGCGTCCAGCAGGGTCCGGTGCATGGGAAGCGCGTCTTGAACGAACGTTGGCGATGCAAAGGGGGCCCAGGCGTCCACGACGATGTCCTCCTCGGGCCTATCTCCTCGAATCACGGCGAACACGTGCGCGACGTTTTGACTGACCTCGACGATATCGATCTGGTAGTCCTTGAGCGCAGGATTCTGTGCAAGCAGGTGGAAGGCCAGGCTCGCATGGCCGTCGCAGTCGCCCCCCTGGAATTGGATGATGGAGTGCGCAAGATCTGCGACGCCGCGATGGTATTTAAACGACAGGCAGGAGCGAAGATGGCTATCCCCTGCCGTTGCCAGCAAATCCTTGACCTGATTGCCGGCTCCGCTGGGAACAAGGGCTTTGACGAGATCGATCACTTCCCGTGCCGATGCCAGGCTGGCCGCTACGGCCGGCGAGATCACATGCAATCGCGGCTGCATGTCCGGCATCTGTGTGGCGATGCCAGGATGCGTGGTGGACAGGGCGTTGGCTCGGTCCAGTTGCCCGGGTGAAAGTTCGATGATCTTGTCGGAGCGCAAGAGCCCCGGGATCAACGCCTTGGCGGGAGCCAGAATGGCGTTTTGTGCCTGGCCGTCGGAGGTCAGGTACGTGTCAAGCTGGTAAGGCTGCGCAGCCAGGGGTGACGCGATGTGGAAAAGCTTGAGCAATGGGATCGCGCCGTCAAGCAGGCGTCTTCTTGCGGCGCTCGCTTCGGTGGCATTGGCGTTCAGCCAGGCTTTTGGGTCGGCCTCGATCGCGATCGGGTTGCGGGACGCACGGGCTTTCATCGCGCCGAGCACCGGGGATCGCGATGCAACCGGCGGCATCGGCAATGGATTGCTGCTGCGTGGGCGGATGTCTGCCCCGGCGTTTGAAAGGCGTGGCCCCCCACCTGTCAGGCCTTGAGGCGCATGCGTGGCAGAAGACACAACGCGCCGCGCGCCACCGGGTGCGCGCATGCTTTTCTGCCCGCCTGTGGTTCTGCGATGGTCGGCACGGCTCAGTGTGCTCGACTTCATAAACGACTCCTTTATGGATCTACCTGAGCAGGCCCGAGGCGACCGTTTCAGCGTGGACCGAGGATAGGGAGCGCTTGCGTCGGCAACGGCTTGCGTGCCGAAGCCCTTTCACGGTGTGCGAACCGATCCGCTTCAGCGCTCCAGCTCGACCAGGTAGCGCGACACCACTGGCGGTGCCTCGCCCGTGTGGAAGGCCAGCTTGCGGTCGCGCAGCGCCACGTCGGAGCCGGTGACGCGGTCGAAGCGGCGCAGGTGCTCGGTCCACGATTCGTCCACGATGCGCTCCACATAGCGCGAAGGGTCGGCGATGTCGTGCTGCAGCTGCCAGTCGAGCGCGCCCTGGCGCAGGCGGCTGCGGCGGCTTTCCTGCATCAGCGCCCGGAATTCGGCCGCCCGCGCGGGGTCGATGTGGTATTCGATGGTGACCACCACATGGCCGCGTTCGGGCGTGGTGGGCGCCACCGGCAGCTTGAACGCGGTCGAAGGGCTCAGGTCTTCCTCCATGGTGCGGTCCACCACCCAGCGCTGCACCAGGGCCATGGCGGCGGTGCCGGTGAGCGCGGCCAGCGCCAGGCTCATGTGCACCGTGGTGAGCGAGGCCACCTGGCCCCACAGCGCCGCGCCCGCCGCGGTGGCGCCCATGATGGCCATCTGGTAGATCGACATGCCGCGCGCGCGAACCCAGTTGGGCAGCGCGAGCTGGGCCGACACGCTGAGCGAGTTGGCCGTGGTGATCCACGCCATGCCGCCCAGCACCATGGCGGGCACGGCCACGTACACGTTGGGCGCGATGGCGATCACGGCCGTGGAGGCGGCCTGCAGCAGCGCCCCGCGCGACACCAGCGTGTCGCGCGACATGGCCTGGCGCAGGCGCGGCAGGAACAGTGCCGCCGCGATGGCCCCGGCGCCCATAGAGGCCAGCAGCAGGGTGAAGGTGCCGGCGCCGCCGCCCTCCAGGTCGCGGGCCACCAGGGGCAGCAGCGCCAGCAGCGCGGTGGCGTGCAAAAAGAAAACCGAGATGCGCCACAGCACGGCGCGCATGCGGGGCGACTCGCGCACGAACTGCACGCCCACGCGCATGGCGCTCGTGAGCCGCTCGCGCCCCAGCGGGCTGGGCACGTGCGTGCGGCGCCAGCGCATGATGGTGAAGCCCGCCACCACCGACAGCAGCGCGTTGAGCACGAACACCCAGGCGCTGCCCACGCTGGCGATGATGGCGCCGGCCAGCAGCGGGCCGATGATGCGCGAGGCGTTCATGGCCACGCCGTTGAGCGCCAGGGCCGCCGGCAGCTGCTGGCGGCTGACCAGCTCCGGCACGATGGCCGCGAACACCGGCCAGCGCATCGCCAGGCCAATGCCGTTGGCGAAGGTCAGGGCGAGCAGCAGCGGCGCCGTCATGCCGCCCATCAGGATGGCCACGCACAGCACCAGCGCCACCACGGCCACCCAGAACTGCGTGGCGATGAAGTAGCGCCGCCGGTCCAGGATGTCGGCCAGCGCGCCGCTGGGCAGGCCCAGCAGGAACACGGGCAGGGTGGAGGCCGTCTGTACCAGCGCCACCAGCACGGGCGAGGTGGTGAGCGTGGTCATGAGCCACGCGGCCGCCACGTCGTTCATCCACATGCAGGTGTTGGCGGCCAGCCAGGTGAGCCAGAGCATGCGGAACACGGGCACCTGCAGCGGCGCGAACGGCGAGAGGCTGGCGCGCCGGGCGGCGTCCTGGTCCAGCTGCGCGGCCGCCGCGGCCTCGGCGGTGTGCG
>NZ_BAAJYS010000070.1:0-16371 GCF_057543315.1 Acidovorax sp. KPB24-07 | reverse complement strand
GCTGGCGGTTGTACCGGGGCATGGACAACGGGCGGCGGCGCCACCGGCACCTCCACCGGCGCCTTGGCGAACGGGTTCTTCAGCCACCCGAAACCCCCGGAGCCCGCAGGGGCACTCGAAGGGGCTGCGGAGGGCGGCGAGAGCGCGTCGGCGGCGGGCGTTGCAGGCACGGAAACCGCTGGCGCAGCCTCCGCGGGATGGGGGGCTTGCGGCTCGGTGGGGGCGGCGGGCTTTTTCTTGAAAAAACTGAACATTGGAGGGTTCTTAGAATCGCATCCATTCTATGAAATGCGCTATCACCCTTCTGGGCCTGCTGGCCTGCGTGCATGCCGGGGCCCAAACCCCGCCATCCGCTCCCACCCCCCTTCCTCCCTCGGCCCAGGACACGCAGGCGCAGCGCCCGCCGTCCACGGGGGTTCGGCAATTCACCTTGAAGAACGGCATGCAGCTGCTCGTGCAGCCCGATCGCCGGGCGCCCACGGCGGTGCACATGGTCTGGTTGCGGGTCGGCGCGATGGACGAGGTGGACGGCACCTCCGGCGTGGCCCACGCGCTGGAGCACATGATGTTCAAGGGCTCCAAGACCGTGCCGCCGGGCGAGTTCTCGCGGCGCGTGGCTGCGCTGGGCGGGCAGGAAAACGCCTTCACCAGCCGCGATTACACCGGCTATTACCAGCAGATCCCCGCGAACCGGCTGGAAGACGTGATGAAGCTCGAAGCCGACCGCTTCGCCAACAACCAGTGGCCCGACGCCGAGTTCAAGCGCGAGATCGAGGTGGTCAAGGAAGAGCGCCGCATGCGCACCGAAGACCAGCCCCGGGCCGCGCTCATCGAGCAGCTCTACGCCGCCACGTTCATCGCCTCGCCCTACCGCCGGCCCGTCGTCGGCTGGATGAGCGATCTCGATGCCATGACCGCCGACGACGTGCGCGCCTTCCACCGCCAGTGGTACGTGCCGGCCAACGCGGTCGTCGTGGTGGCCGGCGACGTGGACCCCGACAAGGTCCGCGTGCTGGCTGAAAAGTACTACGGCCGCATTCCCGTGCGCGCCGTGCCGGCCCGCAAGCCGCGCGTGGAGCCCGTGCAGCAGGGCATCCGCCGCATCGCCTACAAGGCGCCGGCCGAGCAGGCCTATGTGGCCCTGGCATTCCGCGCGCCGAGCATCACGCGCCTGGAGAACATGGCCGATAGCGACCGCGATGCGCTGTCGCTGCTGGTGCTGTCGGCCGTGCTCAGCGGCTACGACGGCGCGCGCCTGGAGCGCGCCTTGAGCCAGGGCCCCGACCGTGTGGCCGACAGCTCGGACAGCTCGGCTTCCGTCGTGGGCCGCGGCCCCAGCGTGTTCCTGTTGACCGGCGTGCCGGCCCCCGGCAAGACCCCGCAGCAGGTCGAGGACGCCCTGCGCGCCGAGGTCGCCCGCATCGCCCGCGAAGGCGTGAGCGAGGCCGAACTGGCCCGCGTGAAGACGCAGTGGGCGGCCTCCACCATCTACCAGCGCGATTCGCTGCAAAGCCAGGCCAGCGACCTGGGCAGCAACTGGGTGCAGGGCCTGCCGCCCGACGCCGACGCGCGCCTGATCGCCCTGCTGCGCGCGGTGACGCCCGCCCAGGTGCAATCGGTGGCGGCCCGCTACTTCGGCGACGACCAGCTCACGGTGGGCACGCTGCTGCCGCAACCCATGGCCCCTGGCGCCAAGCGCGCCGCCCCCGCAGCCGGCGCCGACGGGCGGATGCATTGATGAGAACGCGCAGGACACCCCCCATGAAAACCTTCCAACGCATGGCCGCACGCGCGTGCCTCGCCTTTGCCGGGGCCTTGTGCCTGGCCCACCCTGCCTGGGCGCTGCTGCCCATCCAGCACTGGACGGAGCCGAGCGGCGCCCGCGTCTGGCTGGTGGAGAGCCCGGCCATTCCGATGGTCGACGTGCAGGTGGACTTCGATGCCGGCGCGCGCCGTGACCCGGCCGCGCAGGCCGGTCTGGCGAGTGCCGTGGCGGCCATGTCGTCCAAGGGCGTGCGCGCCCAGGGCGATGAGCCCGCCATGGACGAAAACGCGCTCGGCGAAGCCTGGGCCGATCTGGGCGCGAGCTTCGAGGCTGCGGCCGACCGCGACGGCCTGAGCTTTTCGCTGCGCTCGCTCACCGAGCCCGACCTGCTGGACCGCGCGGCGCGGCTCGCAGCCCGGCAACTGGCCCAGCCGAGCTTTCCGCAGGACATCTGGCAGCGCGAGCGTTCACGTTGGGCCGCCGCTTTGAAAGAGGCGGAAACCCGCCCCGGCACGGCCGCGGCCAAGGCCTTCGGCAGCGCGGTGTACGGCAGCCACCCCTACGGCCAGCGCACGACACCCGAAACCCTGGGCCGCATCGAGATCGCGGACATGCAGGCCTACCATGGGCGCTACGTCGAAACCTGCCGGGCCCGCGTGAGCATCGTCGGGGCCGTCACGCGCCCACAGGCGCAGGCGCTGGTGGCCACGCTGCTGTCGCAGATGCCCGCGCGCGATCCGGCCACCTGCCAGCCGCTGCCGCCCGTGCCCGAAGTGCAGGCGCTGGCCGCGCCGGTGCAGCAGGACATTCCCTTCGCTTCGGCGCAGGCGCATGTGCTGATCGGCCAGCCGGGCTTTGCGCGGCGCGACCCTGACTTTTTGGCCCTGCTGGTGGGCAACCACATCCTGGGCGGCGGCGGCTTCACCTCGCTGCTGACCAGCGAAGTGCGCGAAAAGCGCGGCCTGAGCTACAGCGTGTACAGCCAGTTCTCGCCGGGCCTGAACACCGGCGTCTTCCTGGTCGGGCTGCAGACCCGTCCCGACCAGGCCGCCGAGGCAGTGAAGGTGTCGCGCGACGTGCTCGCTCGCTTCGTGGCGCAGGGCCCGACCGAGGCCCAGCTCAAGGCCGCGAAGGACAACCTGATCGGCGGCTTCGCGCTGCGCATCGACAGCAACCGCAAGCTGCTGGCCAACGTCGTCAACATCGCGTGGAACGACCTGCCGCTGGATTACCTGGAGCACTGGACCGACCGCGTGCAGGCCCTGACGGCCGCCGATGTGCGCGCCGCCATGGCGCGCAAGCTGCAGCCCGACCGCATGGTCACCGTGGTGGTCGGGGGCCAGCCTTGAACCGGCCCGCACGCCGCGCCGCGCCGGCAGCGCCGGCCAGGTCGGGGGCCGCTGCGAAGAAGCCCGCGGCCAAGGGGCCCGTGGTGAAAGGCGCGGGCGAGGTCCGGATCATCGGCGGGCAGTGGAAGCGCACGCGCCTGCCCGTGGCGCAACGCCCCGGCCTGCGTCCCACGCCCGACCGGGTGCGCGAGACGCTCTTCAACTGGCTGGGCCAAGACCTGACCGGTTGGCGCTGCCTCGACGCCTTCGCGGGCACGGGCGCCCTGGGGTTCGAAGCCGCCTCGCGCGGCGCCACGGCCGTGCAGCTGGTCGAGAACGATCCGGCGCTGGTCGAGCAACTGCACACGCTGCAGCAGCGCCTGCAGGCCATGGCGGTGCGGGTTCAGCGGGGCGACGGCGTGGCTGCGCTGCGGCACTGCGCGCCAGGCAGCCTGCATTTGGTGTTTCTGGACCCGCCGTTCGATGGCGCCCTGTTCGAGCCTGCGATCGCCGCGGCGGCCCAGGCGGTGGCGGCCCAGGGGTTCATCTATCTGGAAGCGCCGCAGGCCTGGGACGAGGCCGTGCTGGCAGAGCTGGGGCTGGCGGTGCACCGCCATCTGAAGGCCGGCGCCGTGCATGCCCATCTGCTCCAAAAACAGTGATGCTATTGAATTTGTAGCGTAATGCCCTAGTGGAATATGCGCTGGAGGCATTTTTTGCTTGTAGTGCTCGCGGCCATCACTGCCGCCGGGGCGGCCTTTCCGCCCGCTGCATAATCCGCCCCTGCGCCCGCCCAAACGCGTGTGCCCCCTTCCGCCAGACCGCAAAGGAGCGACCACGCCATGGCCCAGAACGTCCTCGCCATCTATCCCGGCACCTTCGATCCCATCACGCTGGGCCATGAAGACGTGGTGCGCCGCGCCACGCAGCTCTTCGGCCGGGTCATCGTGGCCGTGGCGGCAGGGCACCACAAGAAGACGCTGTTCAGCCTGGAAGAGCGCATCGAAATGGTCCGCGAAGCGGTGCGCGGCTATCCGCAGGTACAGGTCGAGACCTTCTCCGGCCTGCTGCGCGACTTCGTGGTCGAGCGCGGCGGCAAGGCCATGGTGCGCGGCCTGCGCGCCGTGACCGATTTCGACTACGAGTTCCAGCTGGCCGGCATGAACCGCAGCCTCATGCCCGAGGTGGAAACCGTCTTTCTCACGCCCAGCGACAAGTTCCAGTTCATCAGCAGCACCTTCGTGCGCGAGATCGCCCTCTTGGGTGGCGAGGTGGACAAGTTCGTTTCCCCGGAAGTGTCCGAACGCCTGGCCGTCAAGGTGCGCGCCCAGTCCGCCTGAGGCGAGTTCGCGGCCGGCGCCGTCAGGCTTGCCGTGCTTTCAGCGGTTCGGGCCGTGCGCGGTTGCGGGCGGACTGCACCAGTTCATGCACGAAACGCAGCTTGGCGAGCGCCCCGGATGACAGGGCGAACGGATAGGCATCCTGCTGGCCCAGGCTGCGGTTCAGGCTGTTGAGCAGCAGCGTGAGCGGTACCCACTCGCTGACCATCGCATCGAAATCCGGAGATTGCGTGGCGAACGGGTCGTTCATCGTGAAGCGGCGTGGCGCGCCTGCCTTGGGCTTCGGGATCTGAAGCCCGGTGCGGTAGCTCGACGCCGTTTCCAGCAGATCCACCATGTGCAGGTAGTGCGCCCAGGTCTCGGCCCAGTCTTCCCAGGGGTGGGCCGTGGCGTACGCGCTCACATGGTGGTCGCCCCAGTCCCGCAGGTGCGGACTGCTGGCGTAGTAGGTCTGCAGCGCCGCGCCGTAGTCCTGCCGCTCGTCGCCGAACACGGCACGGAAGTGGTCCAGCTTGCCCTGGTCGCGCAGGAGCCGGTCCCAGTAGAAATGCCCGGATTCGTGCCGCAGGTGGCCGATCAGCGTGCGGTAGGGCTCGTGCAGCGCCAGCCGGCGGCGCGCACGTTCGTCATCGTCGGCTTCGGCGATGTTGAGGGTGATGGTGCCGCTCGAATGCCCGGTGATCACGGGGTACCCCGGCTGGTCGGCCAGAAATTCGAACGCCGGGCTTTCGCCGGGGGGCGCCGGCTCCAGGCCCAGCTTGGCCAGCGTGTAGTAAAGCTGCCGCTTGGCGTGTTCGATCTGTTTCCAGCGCCGCAGGTTGGCGGGCTCCGACAGGTCGGGGAGGATGCGCGTCTGCCGGCACGAGACGCACAGGGCCTGGGGGTCGTCGCCCTGCAGCGCGAAGTTGCAGGCGCGGTGCGCGGTGCGGTGGTGGCACAGCCGATACAGCGGCTGGGCACTGCCCCTGCCGGAGTCCGCGACCCGCTCCCACAGGTCCGAGTCGTCACGCAGGCCCGATACGGCTGGCACCAGCGCGGCCATCGTCAATTGGTCTGGCAGGAAGGCGAGCTTGGCGCCGCAATGCAAGCATTGGACGCTGTCGAAGAAAACGAGGTGACCGCATTGGTCGCAATTGAATACCTGCATGGTGCGAGCTTAGAGCCTGTGACGAATCTTGCATTGCACTTGCGGCAAGCCTGTGGCAACCCAAGGGGTTGGCGAAACAAAAACAGGCTCCGAAGAGCCTGTGTTTGCAAGGTCTCCGCAGGCCGCAGGGGCCTGCGTGGCCTCAAGGACGCACGACGATGCTGTTGCGCACGTCACGCACGTGCTTGGTGTTGCGTGCGATGGATTCGGCCGTGTTCTTTTCGGTCTGCGACTTGGCGAAGCCCGACAGCTGCACGGTGCCGTTCAGCGTTTCCACGCTGATGGACGTGGCGGACACGGACTTGTCTTCAGCCATCTTGGCCTTCACAGCGGTCGTGATGCCGGCATCGTCCACGTAGGAGCCGACGGTCTGCTGGTCGCGCGCCACCGAGCAACCGGCGGAGATGATGGTTGCGCCAGCGAGGGCTGCAAAAGCGAGGGCACGTGCGTATTTCATGGTTATTTCCTTGGTTTGGTTTGTTAACACGGGTGCTTTGGGATTCTGCAGCCCACCGACCTGTTGCACCCCCCACGGTCGATGAACTGTTTCTTGGTTGGCGGCGTCGCCTTTCAGCGTTGCAGCCAGTCCTTGAGTTCGTCGGCATGCTCTTCTTCGTCGGCCAGGATGCCTTCCAGCATCCGGCGCGTCGTCGGGTCCTTGTCGCCGATCAAAGTGATCATCTGGCGGTAGGCCTCCACCGCGATGCGCTCGGCCACCAGGTTGGCTCGCACCATGGCCTTGAGGTCGGACGATTCGTCGTAGTCGGCGTGGCTGCGCTCTTGCAGCGAACTGGGGGAAAAGTCGGGCTCGCCGCCGAGTTGAACAATGCGCTGCGCGATCTTGTCCGCATGGGCGGATTCCTCGTTCGCATGCACCAGGAATTCGGCCGCGATGGCGGGCGACTCCAGGCCGTCCGCCGTGAAATGGTGTCGCTTGTAGCGCAGCACGCACACCAGTTCGGTGGCGAGCGCGTCGTTCAGCAGCTTCACGATGGCATCGCGGTGCGGACCGTAGGCGGGCGTGACAGCGCCTTCATCCAGATCCTGCGTTGCTGCGTAATGCAGCGCCTTTTCGTCGAGCACGAGGGCCTCGGACGGGGCCGCCGGATGGCTGGCTGTGTTGATGGTGGTGACAGGGGACATGGGGACGCTCGCTCTTTGTGATTGCCGTGTTTTAAGCAGTTGCCAGTGAATCAATATTCGTGGCGGCGGGGGCGGCGGCTCATCAGGCACAGCGTGGCCACTGCGGCGCCCGCGGCGGCAGCCAGCAACATCGATTTGCCAGGCTGCTCGACCACGTAGCGCGTCGTGACGTCGGCCGCCTGGTTGAGCTGGCGGCGGGCGCGTTCCGTGGTGTCTGCGCAGTAGGAGATGCCACGCGATGCCAGGTCTTGTGCACGGGCTGCGAGATCGTCGATCAGCGGGTTCACCTCACCATGCAGTTCGTCCACTTTGCGTGCGGCCTTGTCCAGGGTGTTGTTGGCAGCGTCGCGGGTGGATTGCACGGCGTCCTTGGCGGAGTCGAGCACGCTGTCTGCGGCGTTATGTGCGGAATCCACGGCTTTTTTCGCGGCGTTCTGGGTGTCGATCATGGTTGGGTTCCTTGGGGTTTTGGAGTGGTGAGCGCTTCGGTACGCGGTGCGTTCAGTGCGTTAACCGCGCTTGAGCAGGCTCAGCACGAAGGTGACCACGGCCATGATCACGAACACGAAGAACAGGATCTTCGCAATGCCAACGGCGCCGGCAGCGATACCGCCAAAGCCAAAAAGGGCGGCGATCAAAGCGATCACCAGGAAAACCACTGCGTAATGCAACATATCCATCTCCTCTTGCACCAGAAGTTCCGGCGGGTTGGTGGGGGGCGCATTGGTCAGCGCCTGGAATTGAATGTAGTTTTCGCAGTGCAGGGTGGCTGCCGGTCCCTGGCGCGCACCCATGTAGGACGCCGCCCATGAGGGAGGGCTGCTGAAAAATCAAGAGTGGCTGGAGGCGGCGGGCCCCGCCGAAACAGGGTGTGCGGGGCGCTGCGCCGGGCCCCACCGCGCTGTCAGTGCACGTGCGGCAGCACGGCGGATACGAGGGTGCCTTCGCCAGGTTCGGAGGTGACGGTCAAGCGACCGCCAGCCGCCTCGACCCGGTGGCGCATGCCCATCAAGCCATGGGCGGAAGGGTTGGCCTTGCCTGTGTCGAAACCGCTGCCGTTGTCGCGGATCTGTACCGCTACATGCGTGGGGTAGTTGTGCACGGCGACCAGCACCTTGCTGGCGTTGGCGTATTTGCCGATGTTGGTCAGCGATTCCTGGACCATGCGGTAGATGGTCAGTTGAACGGATTCGGGCAGTTCCACCGCTTCCAGATTCAGGTCCACCTCCACATTGCTGCGTTCTGCGAACTCGCGGCCCAGGATTTCAAGCGATGCCGTCAGCCCCAGGTTGAACAGCGACGAAGGCCGCAGGTCTTCGATGATGCGGCGCTTGAGCGCAATGCCGCTGTTGAGCGTGTCGGTCAGGTGCTTGAGGCGTTCGGCGATTTCAGGCGCCTGGGAATCCACCCTGGATTTGAGGCGCGCCACGTCGAGCTTGGCCGCGGTGAGCAGGGCGCCCAGTTCGTCATGCAGTTCGCGCGCCAGATGGCCGCGTTCGTCCTCGCGCACCTGCTGCAAGTGGTTCGCCAGCTCAGTGAGGGACGCGGTGCGCTCACGTACCAGCTGTTCGAGCCGGTCACGCTCGCGCTCCAAGGTTTCCTGCTCGCGCTGGTTGAACGACTGCAGTGCGCTCGCCTGCCGCAGGTACATGTAGAAAGCCAGCAGCCCGATGGCCGCCATGGTCGCGATGCCGATGCGCGACAGCATGAGGGAATGAAGGATCTCTTGCGTGCTGTGGTTGGTGCGTTCGGTGCTGCGTTCGGTCAGCCGGCCCGACAGCGAACGGATGGCATCCATGTTCTCCTTGCCCACATCGGTGGAGAGCACGAACTTCCATGCGTCGTCGTTGTCCTGGCGCCGCAGCCGCAGGCTCAGATCGAGCTCGGACATCTTGCGGGATATCTGCCGCGAAAGCTGCGTGAAGTCTTCCTGGTCTTCGACCGAAGAGGCGGCGAAGATGGCGCGCAACTCGTCCAGATTGCTGTTGATGGTGGACGCGGCCTTCTCGTAGGGCTCGAGATAACGCTCATCACCGGTCAGCAGATAGCCCCGAAGACCGGTCTCTGCATCGAGCATGTTCTGCATCATGCGATCGAGCGCGGCGCGGGTGGTATAGGTGCGAGAGAGGGCGCTGACCGCATCGTGCGAGCGGTCATAACCGGCCTCGTTGATGCCAACCAGCGCCGATGCAGCCAGCAGTGCCAGGGGCAAGCTGACTGCCATCTTGCGAAAATTGGACCAACGCATAGGTTTCTCCGAAAGACAGGCGGGTGATTTCTGGATAATGTCACCAGCCAGCGGTGTTCCGCTGCAGGCACGCCCGCAACGGGTGAATTGGCTACCAGAACGATAACGGGCAGCTTGGCTGCCCCTTGAAAGAACGCTCAATGATCAAGATCGGCATTGTGGATGACCATGCGATTGTCCGCTCGGGATTGCGACAATTTTTGTCAGAACATGTAGACCTTCGGGTGGTGGGTGAGGCGTCCAACGGGCGCGAGGCGATCGATCTGGTTCGTGCACAGGAGATCGACGTGCTGCTCATGGACTTGTCGATGCCCGGCCAAAGCGGCCTCGATGCGCTGGCCATGCTGCGTGCGAAGGCGCCCGACATGGGCATCCTGATCCTCAGCGGCTATCCGGAGGAGCACTACGCCATCAACCTGATTCGCCAGGGTGCCAGCGGCTACCTCAACAAGGAATGCGACCCCAAGGAGATCGTCGAAGCCATTCGCACGATCTCGCTGGGCCGCCGCTACCTGACCCCTGCCGTGGCCGATCTGCTGGCCCAGCAGCTCAACCGCAAGGACGATGCGCCGCCGCACGAACAACTGTCGGAGCGCGAGTTCCAGGTGTTCCTCAAGCTGGCCAAGGGCGAAACCGCGGGCGACATCGCCAAGTCTTTGTCGCTCAGCGTGAAGACCGTGAGCACATACCGCACGCGCCTGATGGAAAAGATGGCGCTGTCGTCCAACAGCGACCTGACCTACTACGCACTGAAGAACAAGCTGATCGATTGAACCAGCACCCAAGCAAAACGGCCACCGGGCAATCGGTGGCCGTTTTCAAATGGAATGGGTGGAAAAAGAGCCCGAGCCTGGTCCGATGACCAAGTCCTCGCGGCTTGGCATTGAATCCGGCTTCAACGTCAGCCGGTGGCGGATTTTGGGTTGGCCTGGCGGGCCGTGCTGTGCTCTACACAGTATTCGACCAGTGCGTCGATCTCGTTGGATTTGTCGAACACTGCATCCACGCCCAATTGGGCGCAGCGCATGCGAACGTCCGGCGTTGCATAGTTGCTGAGCACCACCATCTTCTGGCCTGCGGTGCGATTGCGGCACGCTGCCAAGACCCCCAGACCGCTTCCCTGTCTCAGAAAAAGATCGACGATGGCCAGGTCCCACTGGCCTGCATTGTTGGCCAGCCACTCTTTGCCTTCGTCTTCGGTCTCCGCAATGCCTACGGCTTCCACCTCCGCCAGTTCCTCGAGCGTGCCGATCAGGTTTTCTCGGATGGTGGCGTTGTCTTCAACAATGTAGGTGCGCAGTTTCACTGTGGGGTCCAGTCCGGATCACGGAGGCAGAATGAGAATGTGATCACAGCTTCACTTTATGGGGAACCAATGTGTCATTCTGCCAGTAGCAACATGCTGAGCCGGTAGGATTCTTCCTACGGTGTGGCGTGACCACATACGCTGCAATGCCCATGGCGCGGAATTTTCATCACAGTCCATTCCATGGAACGGCCGTCGAGCATCGAGAGCCGTCCCGCCAGCGATTCACCGAACCCCGCGATGAGCTTGAGAGCTTCCGCCGCCTGCATGGCGCCGATGATTCCGACCATCGGTGCGAACACGCCCAGGGTGGCGCACTGGGTTTCTTCGAATGCGGTGTCCGGCGGGAAGATGCAGGCGTAGCACGGCGATAGTGGATCGCGCGGGTCGATGACGGTGATCTGCCCGTCGAAGCGGATGGCGGCGCCCGTGACCAGCGGCTTGCGGTGGGTCACGCAAGCGGCGTTCACGGCATGGCGCGTTGCATAGTTGTCGCTGCAGTCGAGCACCACGGTGGCCTTGCCCACCCAGTCATCGAGCCATTCCTTGTCGGCCCGGGCCTGGATGGCGTCCAACCGCACGCCCGGATTCAAAGCCTGCAGCGCTTGAGCGGCGGAGTGCACCTTGGGCTCTCCGACACGCTCCGTGGTATGGGCGATCTGGCGCTGCAGGTTGGTCAGGTCCACCACATCGTCGTCCACCAGGGAGATGCGTCCCACGCCGGCAGAGGCCAGGAACAGGGCGGCGGGTGAGCCCAGCCCACCCGCTCCGATCACAAGCGCGTGGGCGGCCAGGATGCGCTCCTGGCCCTCGATCCCGATCTCGTCGAGCATGATGTGGCGCGAATAGCGCAGTAGCTGATCGTCTGTCATGGGGGCTGGAAACGGGTGCGATAGCGAGGCCATGAAAAAGGCCGGGCGCCTGAAAGGCGCCCGGCCGTCGGTGAATCCAGAAGGGGTTTAGTTCTCCTTCTTTTCTTCCTTGCGTTCAGTCTGCGTCTTGCTGACGAGCACGGTCTGGCCCTTCAACTGGTTGAGGGCCTGCGCCAGCTGAAAGTCCTTGTCCGAACCGAACTCCGGCATCTTGCGGTCGGCGATGGGCTTCTTGGCTTCTTCTTCAAGGCGCTTGCGCGCTTCCTCGCGGGCCTTCTCGCGTGCTTCGTCCTTCTTCTCTTCGCCCTGGCCGCTGGTCAGGTGCTTTTCGAGATCGGCCTCACGCATGCGCAGCGATGCATACACATCGCCTTCGGCGCTTTCATCCACCATCACATCGGGCACGATGCCCTTGGCCTGGATGGACTTGCCGCTGGGGGTGTAGTAGCGCGCGGTGGTCAGCTTGATGCCGGTGTCCGGACCCAGAGGACGCACCGTCTGCACCGAGCCCTTGCCGAAGGTCTGGCTGCCCATGATGGTGGCGCGCTTGTGGTCCTGCAAGGCGCCGGCCACGATTTCACTGGCAGAGGCCGAGCCTTCATTGACCAGCACCACCAGGGGCACGCTCTTGAGCGCGGCGGGCAATCGCTTGAGCGGGTCGCCATTGCCGCGGCGCTGGTAGAACTCCGGTGCCGCCTTGAACGTGGCCTTGCTTTCCGCCAGTTGTCCGTCGGTGGTCACCACGGTGACGTTCTCGGGCAGGAAGGCGGCAGAGATGGCCACGGCTGCGTCCAGCAGGCCGCCCGGGTCATTGCGCAGGTCGAGCACCAGGCCCTTGAGGTTCGGCTCCTGGCGATAGACCTCTTCGATCTTGCGAACGAAGTCGTCCACCGTGCGTTCCTGGAACTGCGACAGGCGGATCCAGCCATAACCGGGCTCGATCACCTTGCCCTTCACGGACTGCGTCTTGATCTCTTCGCGCGTGATCGTCACCGGGAACGTGCGGCTCTCGTCCTTGCGGAAGATCGTCAGCGTGACCTGGGTGCTCGGCTCGCCGCGCATTCTCTTGACCGCGTCGTTGAGGGCCAGGCCCTTGACGGCGGTGTCGTCGATCTTGGTGATCAGGTCGTTCGTCTTGAGGCCGGCACGGAAGGCCGGCGAGCCTTCGATGGGCGAGACGACCTTGATGAGCCCGTCTTCCTGCGTGATCTCGATCCCGACGCCCACGAAGCGGCCGGAAGTGCCTTCGCGGAATTCCTTGAAGGACTTCTTGTCGAAATACTGGGAGTGAGGGTCCAGGCTGGACACCATGCCCGAGATCGCGTCGGTGATGAGCTTCTTGTCATCGACCGGCTCGACGTAATCGGTCTTCACCAGACCGAACACGGCGGACAGCTGCTGGATTTCCTCGAGCGGCAGCGGCGTCATCGCGCCGCGCGCCACCGTCTGCAGGGAGACGGTGGTCAGTGCCCCGGCAACGACGCCGATCGACACCCAACCTGCGATTTTCAGTTTGTGGCCCATTAAAAACACCTTTGCCGCTTCAATATACACCTTGGAAAGATTGCCACCAGTGCAGTTCCGCGCTGGAAGCGACTTTTGCGCTGTGCGGGCCGCCTTTACACGGACTTTACGCCTTGCCCTGCGATGCCACTGCGGCCGCGGCCTTGGCGGCGGCTTCGGCGTCGCCCAGGTAGTAGTGGCGCAGGGGTTTCAGGTCCGCATCGAGTTCATAGACCAGGGGGATGCCGTTCGGAATGTTCACGCCGACGATGTCGTCGTCCGAGATGCCGTCCAGGTACTTGATCAACGCGCGGATCGAGTTGCCGTGCGCCGCGACCACGATGCGCTTGCCGGCGCGGATGGCGGGCGCCATGGATTCGTTCCAGAACGGCAGCACGCGCGCGACGGTGTCCTTGAGGCACTCCGTCAGCGGGATCTGCTCGGGGGCCAGGCTGGCGTAGCGCAGGTCGCCCCGCTCGCTGCGAGGGTCGGCGGCTTCCAGCGCGGGCGGCGGCGTGTCGTAGCTGCGGCGCCACACCAGCACCTGCGCATCGCCGTATTGCTTGGCCATGTCGGCCTTGTTCAGGCCCTGCAGGGCGCCGTAGTGGCGCTCGTTCAGGCGCCAGCTGTGGTGCACCGGCAGCCAGGTGCGGTCCATCTCGTCGAGCGTGTGCCACAGCGTGCGCGTGGCGCGCTTGAGCATGCTGGTGTAGGCCAGGTCGAATTCGTAGCCCTCCGCCTTCAGCAGGCGGCCTGCGCTCTTGGCCTGTTCCACGCCCGTGGGCGTCAGATCGACGTCGGTCCAACCGGTGAAGCGGTTCTCGAGGTTCCAGGTGGATTCTCCGTGGCGGATCAGGACGAGTTGGTGCATGGTTTCCCTAGAGCAGGCGGGTCAAAATCCAGCATTCTAAAATTGAGCGGTTTGCCAACCCTAGGACTGACGTGAAATTCATCATCGACAACTGGTATTTGTTCTTTATCGCGCTGGCCTCCGGCGGCATGCTTTTGGTGCCGCTGCTCAAGGATGCCACCGGCGGCTCGCTGACGGCGGCACGCGCCGTGCAGCTCATCAACCGCGAGAAGGGCGTGGTCATCGACGTGTGCGAGCCTGACGAATTCGCCGCAGGCCACGTGGGCGGCGCCAAGAACATCCCGCTGAACCAGCTGGAAGAGCGGCTGCCCCAGGTGGTCAAGAACAAGGCCCTGCCGATCGTGCTGGTTTGCGCCAAGGGCCCGCGGGCCCAGCGCGCCGTGGGCATCGCCAAAAAGCTGGGCTACGACAATGCGCAGGCGCTGGCGGGCGGGCTGAAGGCGTGGAAAGACGCCAGCATGCCGGTTGAAAAGGCCTGAGTTGGCCGCAATGTGTGTTGTGTAGCCATTTTTTGAGCAGGAAGGCCCTCCCATGCAAGCCGTGAAGATGTACACCACCGCCGTCTGCCCCTACTGCATTCGGGCCAAGCAGATCCTCAAGTCCAAGGGCGTGGAGGAGATCGAGGAAGTCCGCGTGGACCTCGACCCCGTGGCCCGCAGCCACATGATGGAAATCACCGGGCGCCGCACCGTGCCCCAGATCTTCATCGGCGACACGCACGTTGGCGGGCACGACGATTTGGTCGCGCTCGACGGCCGGGGCGGCCTGATGCCGCTGCTCGGCGGTGCCCAGGCCGATGCCTGAACTGCCGCTTTTCCGTTTCTGCGGCGCTGCATAATGCAGCCCCAAGTGCCCGCTGCGGGGAGCGTTTTCCCCAGCGGGCTTTGTTTTGTCGAATAGTGTTCTGACTGAAAGACCGACACCATGGCTACCGAAGAAAATCCCGTGTTCCAGATCCAGCGCGTGTACCTGAAGGACTTGTCCCTGGAGCAGCCCAACTCGCCCGCAATCTTGCTGGAGCAGGAACAGCCCAGCGTGGACATCCAGCTGGGCGTGGAAGCCACGCCGGTGGCCGATGGCATTTTCGAAGTGGCCGTGACCGCCACCGTGCAGACCAAGATCAAGGACAAGACCGTGTTCCTGGTCGAGGCCAAGCAAGCCGGCATCTTCGAGATCCGCAACATTCCCGAAGACCAGATGGGCCCGATCATGGGCATCGCCTGCCCGCAGATCGTGTACCCCTACCTGCGCGGCAACGTGGCCGACACCATCACGCGCGCCGGCTTCCCGCCCGTGCACCTGGCCGAAATCAACTTCCAGGCCATGTACGAGCAGCAGCAGGCCCAGGTGGCCTCCGCAGCGCCGTCGCCCATCATCACGCAGTAAGCAGCGTGCAGCGCCGGGAGGCCGTTGCGCCTCCCGCGTGAACCTCGGGCACACGAACGAATGAACATCGTCGTCTTGGGGGCCGGGGCCTGGGGCACGGCCATGGCCGTCAGCGCGGCATTGCACCCGTCGGCGCATGCCGTGACCCTGTGGGCGCGCGACGCGCAGCAGGTGGCCGGCATGCAGGCCACACGGCAGAACGCCCGGTATCTGCCGGACATCGAACTCCCTTCTTCCCTGGCGCTGAGCGCGGGCGACCCGTTGTCGCTGGCCTCCAGCGCCGATCTGGTCGTGGTCGCGACGCCCATGTCCGCGCTGCGCGGCATGCTCCAGGCACTGAGCGCCGTGGACGTGCCGGTGGCCTGGCTGTGCAAAGGGTTCGAAGCCGCCCCATCGGGCGGCAGCGCCGTGGGCCTCATGGGGCACGAGGTGTGCGCGCAGGTCGCCCCCGGCCTGCGCAGCGGAGTGTTGAGCGGCCCCAGCTTTGCGCAGGAGGCGGCCCGCGGCCAGCCGACGGCGCTGGTGGCGGCCAGCCCGCACGCCGCCGTGCGCGATCTGCTGGTGGACGCGTTCCATGGCCCCACGCTGCGGGTGTACGCCAACGACGACATCGTCGGCGTCGAGGTGGGCGGTGCGGTGAAGAACGTGCTGGCCATCGCGACGGGGCTGTGCGACGGGCTCGACCTGGGGCTCAACGCCCGCGCGGCCCTCATCACGCGCGGCCTGGCCGAGATGACGCGGCTGGGGCTGGCGCTGGGTGCGCGGCCCGATACCTTCATGGGATTGTCAGGACTGGGCGACCTGGTGCTGACCGCGACCGGCGATCTGTCGCGCAACCGGCGTGTGGGCCAGGCCCTGGCACAGGGGTTGACGCTGGCCCAGGCGGTGGATTCGCTCGGCCATGTGGCCGAAGGCGTCTACAGCGCCCGGACGGTGCTGGCGCGTGCGCGCCATCTGCAGGTGGACATGCCGATCACCGAGGCGGTGGTGGCCTTGCTGGACGGGCAGAGAACGCCGCGCGATGCGGTGGTGCTGCTCATGGGCAGAAGCCCGGTGGCAGAACTCTCGCGGCCTTGAAGGGTCTTTGAAAGCTCTGCCACCGGGCTTCTTTGCCCGTTGCAGGGGTTGATGCTCAGAGCACGCCGAAGAGCATGAGCAGCAGCACGAGGGACAGTGGGACGCCGAGAAGCCAGAGGATGACAGGCATGGAAGTTCTCCTGAAGAGTGGTTGGTCGATGGATCAACCTTAAAGGCCACCCCTGGGCACCCCTGTGCGGCGTGGGCACCTGCGCGCGTAGTCCCGAGCCTACCGGCGGTGCAGGAGAGGCCGAGCCGCTCGCCTTCGCGGCGATGCACCGCCCGGTGCGGTGCGCCCTTCAGAATTCCAGGTTGTCGATCAGCCGCGTGTTGCCCAGCCGAGCCGCGCCCAGGGCCACCAGCGTGCCCGCGCCGGCCGGGCGCC
>NZ_BAAJYS010000069.1:0-16478 GCF_057543315.1 Acidovorax sp. KPB24-07 | reverse complement strand
ATGCCCTAGTACTGATTGCGCTGGCGGCCATTTTGATACATGGCATGCGCCCTGGCCGCAGCGCGCCGGATCAGGCCAGCAGCACCAGGGCCAGGCCCACGGCGGCCGGAATGGCCTGGATGAACAGGATCTTGCGGGACGCCGTGGCAGCGCCGAACACGCCGGCCACCAGCACGCACAGCAGGAAGAACACCTTCACGCCCAGGCCGGCGCCGCCCAGCCACAGGCCCCAGAACAGGCCCGCCGCGAGAAAGCCGTTGTAGAGCCCCTGGTTGGCCGCCAGCACCTTGGTGGCGGCGGCCCGTTCCGCGCTCTGCCCGAAGGCGCGCAGGCCAGCGGGCTTGTCCCACAGGAACATCTCCAGCACCAGGATGTAGACGTGGAGCAGGGCGATCAGGGCGACGACGGCATTGGCGGCGATGGACATGGGGGATCTCCTCCTTGGGTTTTCGAATCGAAACGGGCGCCGCGGCATTGTGCGGGAAATTCCCGCAGGCCCAGGGGGGCGAAGCGCCCCGCAGGGGGACGGAGAATAATCGGGCGTCGCAGGGCCGTGCCGCCTGCCTGCCTGCCGAGCGTCCTCCCGCGTCACCCGGTGCCTGGCCCGTTGGCGTTGGCGTTGGCGCTGGGTCTTTTGCTCCCTCCGCGTTCATTTATTCACTGAGCCTACCCATTGACCCCCAAGCCCATGGCCGATCTCTTTTCCTCCGCCCCCACCGCGCCGCTCGCGGAGGCCCTGCGCCCGGCCAGCCTGGACGAGGTCATCGGCCAGTCGCACCTGATCGGTGCAGGCCGGCCGCTGCGGCTGGCGTTCGAGTCGGGCAAGCCGCATTCGATGATCCTCTGGGGCCCGCCCGGCGTGGGCAAGACCACGCTGGCGCGGCTCACGGCGAGCGCGTTCGGCTATGAGTTCATCGCTCTGTCGGCGGTGTTCTCGGGCGTGAAGGAAATCCGCGCCTCGATGGAGCAGGCCGAACACAATCTGGCGCTGGGCAAGAAGACCATCCTGTTCGTGGACGAGATCCACCGCTTCAACAAGAGCCAGCAGGACGGCCTGCTGCCGTTCGTGGAGTCGGGCCTGGTGACCTTCGTGGGCGCGACCACCGAGAACCCGTCGTTCGAGGTCAATTCGGCATTGCTCTCGCGTGCCCAGGTGTATGTGCTGCAGGTGCTGACCGACGACGAACTGAAGCAGCTCGTGCGCCGGGCGCAGAACAAGGTGCTCACCCACCTGCAGCTGGACGACGCGGCGGTGGACACGCTCGTGGGCTATGCCGACGGTGATGCGCGGCGCTTACTCAACCTGGTCGAGCAGACCGACACCGCCGCGCGCGCCGCCGGGGTGCAGCGGGTGGACGCCGCTTTCCTGGAAAGCGCGCTCACCCTCAACGCGCGCCGCTTCGACAAGGGCGGCGACAACTTCTACGACCAGATCTCGGCGCTGCACAAATCCGTGCGTGGATCGCACCCCGACGCGGCGCTGTACTGGCTCAGCCGCATGCTGGATGGCGGGGCGGATGCGAAATACCTCGCGCGCCGCATCGTGCGCATGGCCTGGGAGGACATCGGCCTGGCCGATCCGCGCGCCATGCAGATCGCCAACGACGCGGCGCTCACCTACGAGCGCCTGGGCTCGCCCGAGGGCGAACTGGCGCTGGCCCAGGCCGTGATCTACCTGGCGGTGGCGCCCAAGAGCAACGCCGGCTACATGGCCTACAACCAGGCCAAGGCGTTCATCAAGAAGGACAAGTCGCGCGAGGTGCCCAACCACCTGCGCAACGCGCCCACCAAGCTGATGAAGGAGCTGGGCCACGGCAAGGCCTACCGCTACGCCCACGACGAGCCCGGCGGCTACGCGGCGGGCGAGACCTACCTGCCCGAGGACATGCCCGAGCCCGGCTGGTACCAGCCGGTGCCTCGCGGGCTGGAGGCCAAGATCGCCGACAAGCTGGCCCAGTTGCGCCAGCTGGACCAGGACGCGGCCAAGGATTGAGGGGGAAGGGGAGGGCGCTGCGAGGCTGCGCACCCCCGGTCCATCGCCGGGCGGCATCTCCGCCCAGCCCACCGGCCGCCCCCTCGGGCGGGGTGGTCAGCGGCTGCTGAACCGTATAAGCCACCCGGGCCAATCCCTCGGCTGCATCACCCCGGCTAATGGTGACGTCGCCCCGCTGATGGCGCGCGAGTCCAAGGGAAAACCCCGCCAAACGTGCTAAAGGCGCACGGTTTCGACTGGCTACAATCCCGTCCACCAAACCCGCACAGCTTTGCTCCTGGCGGGTTTTTTGCTAGGTGGCATTGGGGGCTCACAAGGCACTGCCGATCTTGGCTTGCGAAGTGCGCGCGTTACAAACACGAAGGACTTTTTTTTATGGACATCTTGCTGCAGCAGATCATCAACGGTCTGGTTCTCGGCAGCATGTACGCCTTGATAGCCTTGGGCTACACGATGGTGTACGGCATTATTCAGCTGATTAATTTTGCCCATGGGGAAGTGCTGATGATCGGCGCTCTCACCAGTTGGAGTTGCATTGGCCTGATGCAAGAGGCCATGCCCGGGGCTCCGGGCTGGATCATCCTTCTTCTGGCCACCCTGATCGCCTGCGTCGTCGCCGCGGCGCTGAACTTCGTCATCGAGAAGGTCGCCTACAAGCCGCTACGCAGCAGTCCGCGCCTGGCGCCCCTGATCACCGCCATCGGGATGTCGATCCTGCTGCAGACGCTGGCCATGATCATCTGGAAGCCGAACTACAAGCCGTATCCCACCCTGCTGCCCACGACCCCGTTCCAGGTCGGCGGCGCGGTGATCACCTCCACCCAGGTGCTGATCCTGAGCGTGACGGTGGTCGCACTGGCTTCGCTGGTGTATCTGGTGAACTACACCAAGCTCGGCCGCGCCATGCGCGCCACCGCGGAAAACCCCCGCGTGGCCTCCCTGATGGGCGTGAAACCCGACATGGTGATCTCGGCGACCTTCATCATCGGCGCCATCCTGGCGGCCATCGCCGGCATCATGTATGCCTCCAACTACGGCACCGCGCAGCACACCATGGGCTTCCTGCCGGGCCTCAAGGCCTTCACGGCTGCGGTGTTCGGCGGCATCGGCAACCTGGCCGGCGCAGTGGTGGGCGGCATCCTGCTGGGCCTGATCGAGGCCATCGGCTCGGGCTACATCGGCACCCTCACAGGCGGCCTGCTGGGCAGCCACTACACCGACATCTTTGCATTCATCGTGCTCATCATTATCCTCACGCTGCGCCCCTCGGGCCTGCTGGGCGAGCGTGTGGCCGATCGCGCCTGAGGAACCCATTGTCATGAAGCAAAACAAAACCGCACAGTGGATCGTCGGCGGCATCGCGCTGCTGCTGCTTCCGTTCATGCTGCAGTACTTCGGCAACGCCTGGGTGCGCATCGCCGACCTGGCGCTGCTCTACGTGCTGCTGGCTCTGGGCCTGAACATCGTGGTGGGCTACGCCGGCCTGCTGGACCTGGGTTACGTGGCGTTCTACGCCGTGGGCGCCTACCTGTTCGCGCTGATGGCATCGCCCCACCTGTCGGAGACCTTCGCGTCGTTCGCGGCCATGTTCCCCAACGGGCTACACACGTCGCTGTGGCTGGTCATACCGCTCGCGGCGCTGGTGGCCGCGATCTTCGGGGCGGTGCTCGGGGCCCCCACGCTCAAGCTGCGCGGGGACTACCTGGCCATCGTGACGCTGGGTTTCGGCGAGATCATCCGCATCTTCCTGAACAACCTGGACCACCCCGTCAACCTGACCAACGGCCCCAAGGGCATCGGGCAGATCGATTCGGTGAAGGTGTTCGGGCTGGACCTGGGCAAGCGCCTGGAAGTGTTCGGGTTCGACATCTCGTCGGTCACGCTGTATTACTACCTGTTCCTGGTGCTGGTGGTGCTGAGCGTCATCATCTGCTATCGCCTGCAGGACTCGCGCATCGGCCGCGCCTGGATGGCCATCCGCGAAGACGAGATCGCCGCCAAGGCCATGGGCATCAACACCCGCAACATGAAGCTGCTGGCCTTCGGCATGGGCGCTTCGTTCGGCGGCGTGTCCGGCGCCATGTTCGGTGCCTTCCAGGGCTTCGTGTCGCCCGAATCGTTCAGCCTGATGGAGTCGGTCATGATCGTCGCCATGGTGGTGCTGGGCGGCATCGGCCACATCCCCGGCGTGATCCTGGGCGCCGTGCTCCTGTCGGCCCTGCCGGAAGTGCTGCGCTACGTGGCCGGTCCGCTGCAGGCCATGACGGACGGCCGCCTCGACTCCGCCATCCTGCGCCAGCTGCTGATCGCGCTGGCCATGATCATCATCATGCTGCTGCGTCCCCGCGGCCTGTGGCCCGCGCCCGACCATGGCAAGAGCCTGACGCAAAAGACCTGAACAGCACTGAAAGTTAGAAATGGCAGAGAAATCCAACGATGTGGTGCTGAAGGTCGCCGGCATTTCCAAGCGCTTCGGCGGCTTGCAAGCCCTGTCCGACGTCGGCATCACCATTGAACGGGGTCAGGTCTACGGCCTGATCGGTCCCAACGGCGCCGGCAAGACCACGTTCTTCAACGTGATCACCGGTCTTTACACGCCCGACAGCGGCAGCTTCGAGCTGGCAGGCAAGCCCTACCAGCCCACGGCCGTGCACGAAGTGGCCAAGGCGGGCATCGCCCGCACGTTCCAGAACATCCGCCTCTTCGCCGAAATGACGGCACTGGAGAACGTGATGGTGGGGCGGCACATCCGCACCAAGTCGGGGCTGCTGGGCGCCGTGCTGCGCACCAAGGGCTTCAAGGAAGAAGAGGCCGCGATCGCCCGCCGGGCGCAGGAGCTGCTCGACTACGTGGGCATCGGCAAGTTCGCCGACTACAAGGCGCGCACCCTGAGCTACGGCGACCAGCGCCGCCTGGAGATCGCCCGCGCCCTGGC
The DNA here is from genome assembly GCF_057543315.1 of Acidovorax sp. KPB24-07. Classification (NCBI taxonomy): domain Bacteria; kingdom Pseudomonadati; phylum Pseudomonadota; class Betaproteobacteria; order Burkholderiales; family Comamonadaceae; genus Acidovorax; species Acidovorax sp. KPB24-07. The sequence goes on along the minus strand of NZ_BAAJYS010000069.1, from coordinate 11,550 downwards.
CACCGACCCGCAACTGATCGCGCTCGACGAGCCGGCCGCCGGCATGAACGCGACCGAGAAGGTGCAGCTGCGCGAGCTGATCGACCGCATCCGCAACGACAACCGCACCATCTTGCTCATCGAGCACGACGTGAAGCTGGTGATGGGCCTGTGCGACCGCGTCACGGTGCTCGACTACGGCAAGCAGATCGCCGAAGGCACGCCTGCCACCGTGCAGAAGAACGAAAAAGTGATTGAGGCCTACCTGGGCACCGGAGGACATTGAGAATGGCCGAAAAATCCAACAACGTGTTGCTCAAGGTCTCGGGCCTGAAGGTGGCATACGGCGGTATCCAGGCCGTGAAGGGTGTGGACTTCGAGGTGCGCGAGGGAGAGCTGGTGTCGCTGATCGGCTCCAACGGCGCCGGCAAGACGACCACCATGAAGGCCATCACGGGCACGCTGCCGTTCGCCGATGGCGACATCGAGTACCTGGGCAAGAGCATCCGGGGGCAGGGCGCCTGGGACCTGGTGAAGAAGGGCCTCGTGATGGTGCCGGAAGGCCGTGGCGTGTTCGCGCGCATGACCATCACCGAGAACCTGCAGATGGGCGCCTACATCCGCAACGACAAGGCCGGCATCGCGGCCGACATCGAGAAGATGTTCACCATCTTCCCGCGCCTGCGCGAGCGCAAGGACCAACTGGCCGGCACCATGTCGGGCGGCGAACAGCAGATGCTGGCCATGGGCCGCGCGCTGATGAGCCAGCCCAAGGTGCTGCTGCTGGATGAGCCCTCCATGGGCCTGTCGCCCATCATGGTAGACAAGATCTTCGAGGTGGTGCGCGACGTGTACGCCCTGGGCGTGACCATCGTGCTGGTGGAGCAGAACGCCAGCCGCGCGCTGGCACTGGCCGACCGTGGCTACGTGATGGAGTCGGGCCTCATCACCATGACGGGCCCCGGCCAGCAGCTGCTGAGCGACCCGCGCGTGCGCGCCGCCTACCTGGGCGAGTGAGCCCCCTCCACCGCTGCCTCCATGCGCTGCCAACCCGCGCATGAAGGCCGGCGTCTGGGATCGGGATGAAAGCGCGTGAAGCGCACGAAAAAAGGGCCCTGCGAAGGGCCCTTTTTGTTGGGGGTACGCGTGCGTACCTGCGCGCTCAGTAGCGGTACTGCACGCCCACCGTGGTCATGTCCACATCGGACTTGCCGTCGGCGAAGTTCAGGCGGTGGCGCTCCCATTCGACCACGGCCGCCCACTGCGGGTTGAACGCCCAGCGCACGCCGGCGCCATACGAGAGTCCGAAGCCGTTGTCATCGCCGGTCGTCACGCCGAAACCAGGGTTGCCCGAGGTCTTGGTGCGGCCGTAGGTGGTACCGACCTTGCCGAACACGTCGAACTGCTCGCTGAGCGGCAGGCGGCCGACCAGGCTGAGGTTCAGGCCCTGTGCCTTGGTCTCGCCGCCCACGCGGGTGGCATTGCCGAAGTTCAGATAGCCGAACTCGATGCCGAAGTTCTGGTTGAAATAGCCGCCGGTGTAGATTTTCCAGGCGGTGTCGTTGTCGTCGAACGCGAAGCCGCCCGTGCCGCTGCGCAGATCGTATTTGGACTGGCCGCCGCTCAGGCCGACGTAGCCTTGCTGCGTGCTGGGAATGAACGAGTCGCGGTTGGAGGCGCGATTGGCCGTCTGCGCGTGGGCGCTGATGGCACCGAACGCAAGCGCGAGAACGCACGGAAGAACGCGAAGCGTGTGTTTCATGGGGAAATCCTTTGGCATGGCGATGAAAGAGGCGGTTGCGTCTGAGCGTCTGAAAGAGGGCGGATCAAAGACTGCCGATTCAATGTAAGCCGCGCCTCGCCAGGGTCATGTGGGCAGCGCGGCGCGATGTTTGTAGGAGTTGCCTGACACGCCCGCCGCCGCCCGTCGGCACACGATGGGCCGGAGTGCATGCAAACGGCGCGGTTAAACTCGCGCCTTTCGCAAAAGTGTCATCGTCCTGTCACATCCGTGGCGACCGTGGGCGATGGGTCCGTCTGTTCAGGAGTCCGCATGTTTTTTGGAAAGCTGTTGCCCCGCGAGGGCAATTTTTTCGAGATGTTCAATCAGCATGCTGACCGCATCGTCGAGGCCGCCCGCGCGTTTTCGCAGTTGGTGGCCAACTACAACGATCCCCACCTGCGCGACAAGTACAACCAGGACGTGGACAACGCGGAGCGCGCCGCCGACCGCGTGACCCACGAGGTCAACCGCTCGCTGCACAAGACCTTCATCACCCCCATCGACCGCGAGCAGATCCATTCGCTCATCAACACGATGGACGACGTGGCCGACCTGATCCAGGACTCGGCCGAAACCATGGCGCTGTACGACGTGCGCCACATGACCGAAGAGATCACCCGCCTGACCGACATCAGCCTCAGGTGCTGCGAACGCGTGCGCGACGCGGTCAAGCTGCTGGAGAAGATCGCCGATCCGGCCGTGGCCGAAGCCGCGCTCAAGACCTGCGAGGAAATCGACCGCCTGGAGGGCGACGCCGACCGCGTGATGCGCAGCGCCATGAGCAAACTGTTCCGCGAAGAGCCCGACGTGCGCGAGGTGCTCAAGCTCAAGGCGATCTACGAACTGCTCGAGACGATCACCGACAAGTGCGAAGACGTGGCGAACCACATCGAGGGCATCATCCTCGAGAACTCCTGATCCCGGCCTGCCAGAAGAAATACACGCTCTCTACGCATGGAAACCGTCCAAACCGCCCTGTGGGTCGTGATGCTGCTGGTGGCGCTGGCCATCCTGTTCGACTTCATGAACGGGTTTCACGACGCCGCCAACTCGATTGCCACCGTGGTCTCCACCGGGGTGCTCAAGCCGACGCAGGCCGTCCTCTTCGCCGCGTTCTTCAACGTCATCGCCATCTTCATCTTCCACCTGAGCGTGGCCGCCACCATCGGCAAGGGCATCGTGCAGCCCGGCGTGGTGGACACGCACGTGATCTTCGGGGCCCTGGTGGGCGCCATCACCTGGAACGTCATCACCTGGTACTACGGCATTCCGAGCAGCTCGTCGCACGCGCTGATCGGTGGCATCGTGGGCGCGGTCATCGCCAAGGCGGGCGCGGGGGCGCTGATCTCGGCCGGCATCCTGAAGACGGTGGCGTTCATCTTCGTCTCGCCGCTGCTCGGCTTTCTGCTGGGCTCGCTGATGATGGTGGCGGTGGCGTGGATCTTCCGCCGCTCGCGCCCGAACAAGGTGGACAAGTGGTTCCGCCGGCTGCAGCTGCTGTCCGCGGGCGCGTACAGCCTGGGCCATGGCGGCAACGATGCGCAAAAGACCATCGGCATCATCTGGCTGCTGCTGATCGCCACGGGCTACGCGTCGGCATCCGACGCCTCGCCGCCCACCTGGACCATCGTGTCGTGCTACCTGGCCATCGGGTTGGGCACCATGTTCGGCGGCTGGCGCATCGTCAAGACCATGGGCCAGCGAATCACCAAGCTCAAGCCCGTGGGCGGGTTCTGTGCCGAGACAGGCGGGGCGATGACGCTGTTCGTCGCCACGGCGCTGGGCATTCCGGTGTCGACCACCCACACCATCACGGGCGCCATCGTCGGCGTGGGCTCCACCCAGCGCGCCAGCGCCGTGCGCTGGGGCGTGGCGGGCAACATCGTCTGGGCGTGGATCCTGACGATTCCGGCCAGCGCGTTCGTGGCGGCCATCGCCTACTGGGTCAGCCTGCAGCTCTACTGATCGCGATCCAGGGACGTTTGCTATTATTTTTATAGCTGCCACCGCATGTTTTCCTAGGGCGTTGGGCACATTCAATGCCCAATGCCTTCACTGGGAGATCTTGCGGGCCTCTTCGATCTGGTATTCGAAGTAGCGCTGGAAGCTGAAGGCCAGGCTGGCCATCAGCACCGCCGTGCCCACCAGCAGCGACAGGGCGATGGCGAAGATCGTGAACCAGTGCGTGCGCCCCGGAGCGGCATCCGGTGCCGCGGCCGGGTTGAAGCGGGCGTTCCATTTCTCGGGCGTCATCAGTCCGTACAGGATGGCGCGCAATGCGCAGCCTGCGATGGTGAAGCCCAGCAGCGGGATGAGCAGCCAGCTGGCGTGGTCGTCCTGCCCCATCGCCTGCACGCGCTGGATGCCGTAGATGCCCAGCGCCGTGGGAATGGGCAGGAGCCAGCCCAGCATGTCCGTCAGGCCGTGCAGATAGAAGCGGTGCAGCCCCAGGGGTCCGCCGACGAAGGCCAGCCAAGCGGCGATGGTCTTGTTCTTCATGAGGGGCTCATTCCGGCGACGTGGTGTCGCCCGCGCCCAGGGTCTTTTCCATCAGCACGATGTCACGCCAGGCGCCGAACTTCCAGCCCACCGAGCGCATCACGCCGATCTCGGTGAAGCCGGCAGCACGGTGCACCCCAATGGAGCCGGCATTGGCGGAATCGCCGATCACCGCGAGCAGCTTGCGCACCCCCGCCGCCTCCGCCTGCTGCGCCAGCGCATCGAGCAGCTTGCGGCCCAATCCCATGCCCCGGGCGGTGTCGGCGACATAGATGGAGTCTTCCGCCGAGAAGCGGTAGGCCGGGCGGGGCTTGAACCAGTTGGCGTAGGCGAAGCCGAGAACCTGGCCATCCTTTTCCGCCACGATGTAGGGCAGGCCCCGGGCCAGCACGTCGGCGCGGCGACCGGCCATGTCGGTTTCGGTCGGTGGGTCGACCTCAAAGGTGCCGGTGCCGTGCAGGACGTGGTGTTGGTAAATGGCGGTGATGGCAGCGATATCTTCGCTGCGGCTGTCGCGGATGGTGGGCATGTGGGGTGAAGTGGCTATAATCGCGGGCTTTGCAGCGTGTCGCTGGCCGGGTGGCCATGTCGCGTGTCTCAAACGCAGCAAAAAACCATGCAGCTTTACGCTGCGACCACCCGAAGGATTCATTATGGTCGTTATTCGACTCTCCCGCGGCGGCTCCAAAGGTCGTCCGTTTTTCAACATCGTCGTGGCCGACAAGCGTGTGCGCCGCGATGGCCGATTCATCGAGCGCCTGGGTTTCTACAACCCCACGGCCAAGGAAAGCGAAGAGGGTCTGCGCATTGCGCAAGACCGTCTGACCTACTGGAAGAGCGTCGGCGCCCAGTCGTCGCCCACCGTGGACCGTCTGATCAAGCAGGCCGCCAAGAAGGCTGCCTGATCCGCGTCCTCCGGACAAAAGGCGGGTCCCGTTGGTTTTTCTGACGGGCCCCGCCTTTTTTCATTTCCGAAACCCCGTTGCACACCATGCCCAATCTGCCCGTTCTTGAGCCTGCCGAATTGCCGTCCGATGCGGTGGAGATCGGCCGCATTGCCGATGCCTGGGGTGTGAAGGGCTGGTTCAAGGTGCTGCCTTACAGCGCCGATCCGGAAGCGCTGTTTTCCTCAAAGCGCTGGTTTCTGCAGCCCAGCGAAAAAGGCGCCAAGAGCTTCTTCGAAGGCACGGTGGTGCTGGCGGTGAAGCAGGCGCGGGAGCATTCCGATACGGTGGTCGCCACCGCCCAGGGCGTGGACGATCGCGATGCGGCCGAGGCGCTGCGCGGCGCGCGCATCTTCGTGCCCCGCTCGAGCTTTCCCACCGCCGCCGAGGACGAGTACTACTGGGTCGACCTGATCGGCCTGGCGGTCGTCAACCGCGAGGGCGTGGACCTCGGCACGGTGCGCGAGCTGCTCTCCACCGGCCCGCAGACCACGCTGGTGCTGGCCTACGAACACGAGGGCAAGGCGCAGGAGCGCATGATTCCCTTCGTCTCGGCCTTCGTCGACAAGGTGGAGCTGGCCGAGCGCCGCATCACGGTCGATTGGCAACCCGACTACTGATGGATCGATCGACCGATTGAAGGACGGGCCGCGTCGCCATTCCTGCTGCGGCCCTGGCCCCCTCTGCCCCATGCGTTTCGACGTCATCACCCTGTTTCCCGAGCTGTTCGCGCCGTTTCTGGCCAGCGGGGTGACGCGGCGCGCGTATGCGTCGGGTCAGGTCGAGGTGCGGCTGTGGAACCCGCGTGATCACGCCGAAGGCAACTACCGCCGGGTGGACGATCGGCCCTTTGGGGGCGGCCCCGGCATGGTGATGATGGCCGAGCCCTTGTCGCGGTGCCTGGCGGCCATCCGGGCCGACCGGGCCGAGGCGGCGGGGCAGGCGGCCCCGGTGGTGCTGTTTTCGCCGATCGGGCAGGTGCTCGATCACGCGGGCGTGACGCGCTGGTCCGGCAGCGCGGGCGCCATTTTGCTGTGCGGGCGGTATGAGGGCATCGACCAGCGCTTCATCGACGCGCACGTGCAGATGCAGCTCAGCCTGGGCGATTTCGTTCTGTCGGGCGGCGAGATCCCGGCCATGGCCCTGCTGGACGCCGTGGCACGCCTGCAGCCTGGCGTGCTGAACGATGAGGGGAGCCACCAGTTCGACAGCTTCAACGAGGCGCTCGACGGCTTGCTGGACTGCCCCCACTACACCCGGCCCGAAGAGTGGGAGGGGCTGCGGGTTCCTGCACCGCTGCTCTCCGGCCACCATGTGCAGATCGAGCGCTGGCGCCGGGATCAGCGCCTGTCGATCACCGCGCAGCACCGTCCCGAGCTCATCGACGCGGCGCGCACACAGGGGCTTTTGGGCAAGGCGGACGAGGCCGTTTTGGCAAAGGACGGCAAGTTGCTATAATCGCGGGCTTTTCGATCCTCTGGCCGGCCGCTTTCGCCTTTGCTGCGAAAGCACCCCACGTCAATCCCGACGCTTGCCAATCTTGGCGCGGACATGATCGTTGGATGCAAACATGAATCTGATCCAGACTCTCGAGCAGGAAGAAATTGCCCGCTTGAACAAGACCATTCCCGAATTCGCCCCTGGCGACACGGTCATCGTGAGCGTGAACGTGGTGGAAGGTACCCGCAAGCGCGTGCAGGCCTACGAAGGCGTGGTGATTGCCAAGCGCAATCGCGGCCTGAACAGCGGCTTCACGGTGCGCAAGATCTCCAGCGGCGAAGGCGTGGAGCGTACGTTCCAGACGTACAGCCCCCTGATCGCCAACATCGAAGTCAAGCGCCGTGGCGACGTGCGCCGTGCCAAGCTGTACTACCTGCGTGAACGCAGCGGCAAGTCGGCACGTATCAAGGAAAAGCTGCCTTCGCGTGTCAAGGCCGCGCCGGTCGCAGCCGCATAAGGCGCCTTGCGCACTGCCCCGAAGCCGCTACAGCGCAAGCCGTAGCGGCTTTTTCTTTGGCCGCTTGGCCGACCAGGCCCACTCCAATGACGCCGCCAGATTCTTCGCCTCCTTCACCTTCCATGCCTTCGGTGATCGCTCCGCTGTCTTCGCTGCCGCAGTTCGATCCGCGCCGCGTGCCCGTGCTGGGGGTGGACGCCCATCTCCCCCGCGTTCCTGCTGCGGCGCAAACGGCGCAAGCGCTGCGGCTGCGCTTTGCCTCGGCGCCGGCGTGGCTGCCAGAGGTCGTGCATGAGCGTGCCTTCACCGACCGGCCGTTGCGCCATGCCGCCGTGCTGATACCGATCGTGATGCGCGAACGCGCGACGGTGCTGCTCACCGAGCGCACCGTGCACCTGTCCACGCACTCCGGCCAGGTGGCCTTTCCCGGCGGCAGCGCCGACCCGGAAGATGCCAACCCTGCCGCCACGGCGCTGCGCGAGGCCTGGGAGGAGGTCGGCCTGGAGGGGCGGTATGTGGAGGTGCTGGGGGAACTGGCCACGTACAGGACGGGCACCGGGTTCAGCATCACCCCGGTGGTCGCTCTGGTGGAGCCCGATTGCACGCTGAATCCCAATGCCTACGAAGTGGCGGACGTGTTCGAGGTCCCGCTGGACTACCTGCTCGATCCGTCGCACCACCGGCGCCATGCGTTCGAATGGGAAGGGGTCACCCGCGAATGGTTTTCCATGCCCTATGAGGATGCCGCCGGCAAGACGCACTTCATCTGGGGCGCGACCGCGGGCATGCTGCGCAATTTCTACCGTTTCATGCTGGCCTGACATCGGGTGATCTTTCCGGTGGCGACGACGGCTGGGCACCGAACCGGGCCGCTATCATTGCCCCCCATGAGTTTCTTTGCCATCCTGTTCGCGTTGCTGATCGAGCAGGCACGCCCGCTGGCGCGCAGCAACCCCATCCATGCGGGCGTTCGCGCCTGGGCGCTGTCGATCAGCCGCAATTTCGATGCGGGAAAGGCCCACCACGGGTGGGTGGCATGGGCGCTCGCCGTGCTGGTGCCTTCGCTCGCGGTGCTGGCGGTGCACTGGCTGCTGTTCTACGGCGTGGGCTGGCCGGCGGCGGTGGTCTGGAATGTCGCGGTGCTTTACGTCACCCTCGGGTTCCGGCAGTTCAGCCACCATTTCACCAACATCCGCGATGCGCTGGAAGAGCGTGACGAAGACAGCGCGCGGGCCCGGCTCGCGGCCTGGCAGCAGGTGGATGTGGGCCAACTGCCCCGCAGCGAGATCGTGCGGCACGTGGTTGAGTATTCCGTCATCGCTGCGCACCGCCACGTGTTCGGCGTGCTCGCCTGTTTTTCGGTGCTGGCCGCGTTGGGACTCGGTCCGACCGGTGCGGTGCTTTACCGGCTGGCTGAATTCGTCTCGCGCTACTGGAAGGCTGGCAGCCCGCATCCGGCCAGCGCCTCGTTGCAGCGAGCCTCGGCGCGGTCCTGGACCGTGATCGACTGGTTGCCTGCCCGCCTGACGGCCCTCAGCTTCGCCGTGGTGGGCAGTTTCGAAGAGGCCATCGATGGCTGGCGCTTCCATGCGCAGCGCTTTCCCAACGACAACGATGGCGTCGTGCTGGCGGCCACGTCCGGCGCCATCAACGTGCGCCTGGGCGGAGAAGCTTTGCGGGCGCGGGTGGACCCGCTCTCGCCCGCCGGCTTTGATGGCGATATCGAGGCGGCAAGCAGCGACGTCACACCCGGCCGGGAGCCCGAGGTGGGGCATCTGCGCAGCGTGGTCGGCCTGGTCTGGCGCTCGGTGGTGGTGTGGATGCTGCTGCTCGCCCTGCTGACCCTGGCCCGATTGCTGGGCTGAGCCGGGTCTCTTTTTGAAGTTTCGTGGCGAAGTCGCTCCGCCTTTGACGCGGCCTTGTTCGTTACCGATGCCCTGTACCCGAGCAGGTGCCACCAGGACTGTTCATGAACCAATCTGAATCCCCCTCCTGCGAGCCTTCCACGCAGGAGATGTCCGCCGCCGCGGACCGCTTCTGGGCGGCGGTCCTGGGCGAACGGGCCGATCTGCAGGGCCTGGAGTCCGTCCCGTTCATGGAGCGCCTCAATGCCCTGCTGGAGCCTTGCGTTCCCGGGGTCACGGTAGAGGTGGCTGGCGCGGGCAAGGAGGGGCCCGTGGATGGCCAGGCCCGGCTGGTTTTCACGGCCCACGGGAGTGCCGAGCGGTTTGCCGATGTGCAAGCATTGACCGCACAGGCACCGGCGCAGTTGCCATGGCGGGTGGAGGCCTTCCGCCAGCGGATGCCTGGTGGCTTCGGCATGCGCATGGACGGATTCGACCTGGCCACCCATGAGCTGCTGGTGCGCGTGGGCCAGATCGATGGACGCATCGCATTGGCGCTGTCGTTTTCCAAGCCCGTGCCCATGGACCTGCAGGACCATGCCCGCCACATGGCGTTCATCTTGCTCGACCACATGCTGGGCGAGTACGATTTTTCGGTGAAGGTCGGGGTGGTGGAATTCGACACCGATGGGCTCAGCGACGACGCGGGCTTCGAGGACTGGGAGCCCGCGTCGCTCGATGACAGCGTTTCGCGCATCGACACCTTCTGGCGCGAGACGCTGGGCCGCTCGGCGGTCTATCCGCCCGAGCCGGTGCGCTGGGCCGCTTTGGAGGGGCGCGATGCCCAGGGCGATCCCATCATGGTGCAGGTCAATCTGAGTGCCAACGCCTTGGTGTCCCGCGCAGACTTGGGCTGGCGCGTGCAGGCCAGCCTGCCGGCGCAGGACAAGTCCGCGCTGCAGCAGGCGCAGGATTTCGAGGACGCCTGGGTCAATGCGGCCACCATGTACCAGCAAGGAATCTGCAGCCACATCGTGCTGCGGGGTGGCACCCGCACGGTGCATTGCTACGTGACCAGCGCCGACCACGCCCTGGAGGCCGCGCGGCGCGCTGCCGAAGCGGTGCCGGGCATGGACCCCCCCGTGCTGGAGGCTGAGCACGAGCCGGCCTGGAACGACTATCTGGGGTGGTACGTCGAGTGCCGGGACTGAGCGCCGCCGTTCCGTCCCATCACCAATGCCGGTGCTCGCTCAGCTCGGCAAACAGGTTGCTATAAATCTGATAGCGATTTGCGCTGATGGAATCTGCGCCGGTGCGTGATTCGCCTTGCAGTCCGTCCACCTGCGCCATGACCGCGCAGCCGGGCTCGTGCAGGTGCGTGCAGTTGTAGAACTTGCATCCCTGGGCATGCAGGCCGATGTCGGGCATGTAGCGCGGCAGATCGGCCGGTCCGATGTGGTGCAGGCCAAATTCCTGGAAGCCCGGCGAGTCGATCAGGGCGGTGCGGCGTTCGGCATCCACCCAGTACCAGGTCGTGGTGGTGGTGGTGTGCTTGCCGGAATTGAGCGCTTGGGAGATCTCACCCGTGAGCGCCGTGGCGCCCGGCACCAGCAGGTTGATGAGCGTGCTCTTGCCCGAGCCCGAGGGGCCGAGCACCAGGGTCGTCTTGCCCGACAGGCGCTCCATCAGTGCGGCCTTGTCCACCTCGCCCGACTCGGACAGCGACAGCGGCATCACGCCATAGTGGTGGCCGTCCGCTGCGCTGCCGCCCATGTGGCGGTAAGGCAGCAGCCGCTCCCACGCGCGGGCGAACGGCTCGACCAGATCGCTTTTGTTCAACGCGATGATCGGCGTGATGCGCTCGGCTTCCGCAGCGATCAGCGCACGGGCCAGCTGGCTCTCCGAGAACACGGGTTCGGCGGCGACCAGGATCAGCACCTGGTCCAGGTTGGCGGCGAAGGACTTGGTGCGGATTTCGTCCTGCCGGTAGAACAGGTTGCGGCGCTCCTTGACCTTCTCGATGGTGCCTTCGTCCCCCTGGCCGGCTGGCGCGGCCTGCCAAAGGACGTGATCGCCCACCACGGCCTGGCTCTTTTTCCCGCGGGGATGGCAAATGCGGCGCTGGCCGTCGGGCGATTCGACCAGGCAATGGCGGCCGTGGCTGGCCACCACGATGCCGTCGAACAGTGCGCTGCGTTCAGCCATGGCGGGGAAGGGGTGTGGTCATGCGGCGAGCAGGCCATCGAAGCGCGATGCGCATTCGATGTCGGTCGCCGAGATGCCATTCACGTCATGCGTATTCAGTCGCACCACGCAGCGGTTGTAGTGCACCGAAAGGTCCGGGTGATGGTCCTGCGCGTTGGCGACGAAGGCCACGGCGTTCACGAACGAGATGGTCTCGTAGTAGTTGGCGAAGCGGTAGGTCTTTTCGATGGCCACATCTGCGCCGTCGCCTGTCAGTTTCCAGCCGTCGAGGTCGGCCAGATTGGCGACGATTTCCGTCGCCGTCAAAGCACGTCGCGTCTGCGTGGACCAGTCTTTTTT
>NZ_BAAJYS010000068.1:0-16627 GCF_057543315.1 Acidovorax sp. KPB24-07 | reverse complement strand
CGCCAGGGCGAGCAGCACGCTCTTGCCCACGCCGTTGTCGCCCACCAGGCCGGTGATGCCGGGGGCGAGGTGGAGTGTGGGCGGCTCGGCCCAGAGCGCCTCGCCGTCGGGTCGCCGCCATTGCACCCGGGCCAGGCGCAGCAGCGCGCCCTCCCGCGCCGGCGCGCAAGCCGACAGGGGAGAAGACGTGGAAGAAGAGGAAAGGGAAACGGATGCGGTGCGCGCTGCGCCGCGGTGCGGACGGGCGTCCGCGTTGAATGTCGCCATGGTCAAGCTCCAAGCCATCGAATCGGCCGCCTCCCCGGATCGTTGGGGGGAAAGCGGAACGGACGGAGGGGGCTTAAAGGCGCATGGGTGAAGAACCTCGGTGGCGGCGATCGGAGCGATCGAAGGGCCGGACTATACGGCCGCAGAACCGGCAACGCAAATTCACTTAGGTGAAATGTATTACGGATAGTACAATTTTCAGATCCACCCGACGGAGACCGCCATGAACGCCGTGCCAAGACCGAAACCCGACCTGTCCACCCTGCCCCCGCCCGCCGCCGTGCAGCAGCTGCACCACTACGCCTACAAGGCGCGCGACGCCGAGGAAACGCGGCAGTTCTACGAAGACATCCTGGGCCTGCCGCTCTACCACATCATCCAGAGCGACTACGTGCCCAGCACGGGCGAGTACTGCCCCTACACGCACTTCTTCTTCCGGCTGAAGGACGGCTCGTTCATCGCCTTCTTCGACCTGGGCGACGACGTGAAGGCCGAGCCCTCGCCCAACACCCCACTGTGGGTCAACCACATCGCGTTCCGCGTGGACACGGTGCAGGAGCTGGAGAACACCAAGGCCCGCCTGGAAGCGCATGGCGTCGAAGTGCTCGGCGTGACCGATCACCACATCTTCAAGAGCATCTACTTCTTCGATCCCAACGGCATTCGCCTGGAGCTGTCGGCGCAATTGGCCGATGCGCAGCAGATGGAAAAGGACAGCACGGTGGCCCACCAGCGCCTGAACGAGTGGACCGCGCGCAAGGAGCAGTGGCGCAAGGAGCGTGCCGAGGGCAAGAGCGCCGCGCCGCTCAAGCCCGCGCAGAACGATCGGCCGGAATACGCCAAGGGTTGACCGGCCCGCGTCGCTGCACCTCGGCCTGGGGCCGGGGCCGGGGCCGGGGCTGGCCGCTCAATCGTCCAGCGTTTCGCGCCCGCGCATGACCTGGTGGCGCTCCCAGTAGTGCTCCAGCGTCGCCTTGAAGCGCTGCTTGTCCTTCTTGAGGCCCGGCAGCTTGAGCTTCGTGCTCTTGGCGCGCAGCAGGCTTTTTTCCGGGTGCGTGATGGTGAGCGAATCGCCCAGGATGCTGTCCTTGAAGGCCATGGCCTTCACCGCGTCCCAGGGCACCGTGGCGCCATCGGCCGAAGTCGTGATGCCTTCATGGCTCACCTGCACCGTGTGGCCGCCCTTCAGGGCGAACTGGCGCGCCGGGAAGTACTTGAGCACCACCGCCAGTTCCTCGGCATTGGCCGGCTCGTAGCGGTAGGCGAGGCTGCGTTCGTGACCCTGCGCGAAGGCCTGCTCGTAATCGCTCCACAGGCGCTGCTCGATGGCGTCTGCCGTGAGGATGTCCTGCGCCCAGGTGCGCTCGGGCGGCCGCACCACGATGGCGCCGTAGTCCGATTCGGGCAGCACCCAACCCACGTTGCGGATGCGTTCGGGCATGAGCGGGTGGGTGTCGAACGGATGGGGCACGTTGGCCGTCTGCATCGCGGTGCGGAACTCCGCCGACTGCGCATAGGGCGGCAGCCCGCTCGAGATGAAGTGCGCGATGCCCAGATCGCCCGCCAGCTGCTCTTCCTTGTCGAACAGGTCGCTCTCGATCTTGTGGCGGTACCTGGCATAGGCCGCGATCTTGACCAGCGACTGCCCGATGGCCTGGGGCGACACCAGCTGCGCGGCGATGCGGTCGGCCTGGAACTCGCGCGCCCGGCTGTCGCGGGCCAGGGCCCACTCGAAGATCAGGCGGTACAGGCCCAGCAGCGGGGACACCACCGCCGTCAGGCCGGAGGTGCGCATGGCATGGTGGTACTGGTCGTACTGCACCAGTTTCGGCCCCAGGCGCGCGCTGCTTTCGGTGTCGCCGCCGCCCAGGTGGGCCAACTCGTGGGCGAACACCGCGTCGGCCTCGGATTGGTCGAGCAGGCGCAGCAGCGGAATGCTGACGAACAGCGTGCGCCCGGTGAGCACCTGCCCCGCCACGTGGATGGGCGCTTCGGTCACGAAGAAATTGGCGTCGATGCCGGCCACGATGTGCTGCGGCGGCGCGGTCTGCAGCCGCGCGGCCATGTGGCGGATGCGCTGCCACAGCAGCGGCGCGTCGGCCTCCTGCACCAGCTCGCCCTCGACCTCGCTGTGGCGGTTCACCCGCTTGAAGATGCCCACCACCGCCAGCACCACGGCCACCGCCACGCCGATCGCCACCGCCATGATGAGCTTGGGCGAATAGCGGTGCCAGAAATACGCCGTTACCCAGAACGACAGCCAGGCCACCATCGCGCCCTGCACCACCACCTCCAGCGCGCTCGCGGCGGTCATCAGGCGCCAGCCGGCCACGAAGCTCGCGTGCTGCAGCCGGCGGTTGACGAAGGCCAGCGCCCCGAGCGCCAGCGCGGCCACCAGCACCAGCGCGCCGGCCACCAACGTCCACAGCGCCACGGTGCGCGCCACGAAGAACTGCCAGTTGTTGGAATACGGCGGGCACATGGCCTCGCGGTATTCCTGGGCATCGGGCGTGCGGTCGGTGCAGATCGTGGAGGGTGGATGGGCCCGGTAGTAGTCCTTTTGTTCCTGCCGGTCCGCCGGGGACAGGTCCGTGGCGGCGTCGATGCGCGATTCGATGGCGGCGAGGAACCTGGCGTCCAGGTCGCGCTGCACATGGTTCGCGAAGAACAGGGTGACCAGCGGCACCGCGAACAGCGACAGCACCGACCAGAGAAAGGCTTTGCCGAGACCGGCGCGCAGCGAGGGATGAAGGGCCATGGGTGCGGATTTGTTGGAATGGGAATGGGACCTTGGCGGCACGGCACGGAGCCGGCCACCCCCTGGCGGGTGCGCCCGATGGCTCCGAGGCCGACGATTATCGGCAGCCATCTTGCTCACATCCCCTTGCAGCCTTCGGCAAAAGGTAACAAAGCGATAGCAGATCCGGCCCGCCCGCCGGGCCCAGCGCCCGCGGAGCGCTGGTGCCGCTGCCTTAAAATGCCCGGTCCCCTTCCTGACCCGAAGCCCAGGCAGCCGCCTGCCCGTTGGCCTCTTCTTGCACCCACCAGACCCCATGAGCTCGCCCCTGAACCAACCCGGCCTTGAAAGCCTGTCCAAATCCTTCGAGCCCGCTGCCATCGAGGCCCATTGGGGCCCCGAGTGGGAACGCCGGGGCTATGGCGATGCGGGCTACCGTGGCTCGCGCCAGGCCCAGGCGGGCGAGCCCGCCTTCTCCATCCAGCTGCCGCCGCCCAACGTGACGGGCACGCTGCACATGGGCCATGCGTTCAACCAGACCATCATGGACAGCCTCACGCGCTACCACCGCATGAAGGGCTTCAACACGGCGTGGATTCCGGGCACCGACCACGCGGGCATCGCCACGCAGATCGTGGTGGAGCGCCAGTTGCAGGAGCAGGGCATCAGCCGCCACGACATGGGCGCCACGCCGCCCGAGGCGCGCAAGAACTTCGTCGCCAAGGTCTGGGAGTGGAAGGAACACAGCGGCAACACCATCACCACGCAGATGCGCCGCATGGGCGACAGCGTGGACTGGAGCCGCGAATACTTCACCATGGACGACAAGCTCTCCAAGGTGGTCACCGACACCTTCGTGCGCCTGTACCAGCAGGGCCTGATCTACCGCGGCAAGCGCCTGGTGAACTGGGACCCGAAACTGCAGTCCGCCGTGTCCGACCTCGAAGTGGAGAACGAAGAGAAGGACGGCTCGCTCTGGCACATCGCCTACCCGCTGACCGACGGCAGCGGCAGCCTCACGGTGGCCACCACCCGCCCCGAGACCATGCTGGGCGACGTGGCGCTGATGGTGCACCCCGAGGACGAGCGCTACACCGCGCTCATCGGCAAGACAGTGACGCTGCCGCTGGTGGGCCGCGAGATCCCCATCATCGCCGATGCCTACGTGGACAAGGAATTCGGCACCGGCGTGGTCAAGGTCACGCCCGCGCACGACCCCAACGACTACCAAGTCGGCCAGCGCCACAACCTGCCGATGATCATCATGCTGACCCTGCAGGCCACCATCAACGAGAACGCGCCGGCCAAGTACCAGGGCCTGGACCGCTTCGTGGCCCGCAAGGCCATCGTGGCCGACCTGGAGGCCGCGGGTGCCCTGGTCGAGACCAAGAAGCACAAGCTGATGGTGCCCATCTGCACCCGCACGGGCCAGGTGGTCGAACCCATGCTGACGGACCAATGGTTCGTGGCCATGGGCAAAGTGAGCGAACAAGACCCGACCGGCAAGAGCATCGCGCAAAAAGCCATCGACGCCGTGGCCTCGGGCGAGGTGCAGTTCGTGCCCGAGAACTGGGTCAACACCTACAACCAGTGGATGAACAACATCCAGGACTGGTGCATCAGCCGCCAGCTGTGGTGGGGACACCAGATCCCGGCGTGGTACGACGAAGCGGGCAACGTGTACGTGGCGCGCGACGAGGCCGAGGCGCAGGCCCAGGCCGGTGCGGGCAAGGTGCTCACGCGCGACGAGGACGTGCTGGACACGTGGTATTCCGCCGCGCTCGTGCCCTTCTCCTCGCTCGGATGGCCCGAAGCCCTTGACGATCAGAACGCCACCAAGGACTACGACCTCTACCTACCCTCCTCGGTGCTGGTGACGGGCTACGACATCATCTTCTTCTGGGTCGCCCGGATGATCATGATGACCACGCACTTCACCGGCCGCGTGCCGTTCAAGCACGTGTACATCCACGGCTTGGTGCGCGATGCGCAGGGCAAGAAGATGAGCAAGTCCGAGGGCAACGTGCTCGACCCGGTGGACCTGATCGACGGCATCGCGCTCGACCCCCTGCTGGAAAAGCGCTCCACCGGCCTGCGCCGCCCCGAGACCGCGCCCCAGGTGCGCAAGAACACGCAAAAGGAGTTCCCCGAGGGCATTCCCGCCTACGGCGCCGATGCGCTGCGCTTCACCTTCGCGGCGCTCGCCAGCCTCGGCCGCAGCATCAACTTCGACAGCAAGCGCTGCGAGGGCTATCGCAACTTCTGCAACAAGCTCTGGAACGCCAGCCGCTTCGTGCTGATGAACTGCGAAGGCCAGGACTGTGGCCTGCAGGAGCACACCCCGGCCGATTGCGAAGGCGGCGGCTATCTGGCCTTCAGCCAGCCCGACCGCTGGATCGTCTCGCTGCTGCAGCAGGTCGAGGCCGAGGTGGCCAAGGGCTTTGCCGAGTTCCGCCTGGACAACGTGGCCAACACGATCTACGACTTCGTCTGGAACGAGTTCTGCGACTGGTACCTGGAAATCGCCAAGGTGCAGATCCAGACCGGCACGCCGGCCGAGCAGCGCGCCACGCGCCGCACGCTCATCCGCACCCTGGAAACCATCCTGCGCCTGGCGCACCCGCTGATCCCGTTCATCACCGAAGCCCTGTGGCAGAAGGTCGCGCCCGTGGCCGGCCGCGCGGGCGAGTCGGTCAGCATCGCCGCCTACCCGCAGGCGCAGCTGGAGAAGGTCGACGAAGCCGCCATCGCCCACGTGGCGCGCCTGAAGGCCTTCGTGGACGCCTGCCGCACGCTGCGCGGCGAGATGAACGTCTCGCCCGCCACGCGCCTGCCGCTCTACGCGGTGGGCGATGCGGCCTTCATGCGCTCGGCCGCGCCTGCGCTGCAGGCCCTGGCCAAGCTCAGCGAGGTGCAGGTGTTTGAAGACGATGCCGCCTGGGCCGCTGCCGCGCAGGCCGCGCCCGTGGCCGTGGTGGGCGACGTCCGCCTGTGCCTGCACATGGAGATCGACGTGGCGGCCGAAAAGGCCCGCCTGTCCAAGGAGATCGCCCGCATCGACGGCGAGATCACCAAGGCGCAGGCCAAGCTGTCCAACGAGGCCTTCGTGGCCAAGGCACCGCCCGCCGTGATCGACCAGGAGAAAAAGCGCGTGGCCGATTTCGGCGCCACGCTGACCCGCCTGCGCGACCAGCTGGCCCGGCTGGCTTGATAGCGCGGGCTTCGCCCCCACGTTCACCCTTTACGACACCGACTGACCGACCCCAAGAAGGACCATCGATGACCGACAACACTTCCGCGATCCGCAAAGCCGTGTTCCCCGTGGCAGGCCTGGGCACCCGTTTCCTGCCCGCCACCAAGGCATCCCCCAAGGAAATGCTCCCCGTGGTGGACAAGCCCCTGATCCAGTACGCGGTCGAGGAAGCCTATTCCGCCGGCATCCGCCACATGATCTTCGTGACCGGCCGCAGCAAGCGGGCCATCGAAGACCATTACGACACCGCCTACGAGCTGGAAAACGAACTCGAAGCCGCCGGCAAGAACGACCTGCTGCAGCTGGTGCGCTCCGTCGCCCCCAGCGACATGGACTGCGCCTTCGTGCGCCAACCCCGCTCGCTGGGCCTGGGCCACGCCGTGCTGTGCGCCGAGCCGCTGGTCGGCCGCGAGCCCTTCGCCGTGCTGCTGGCCGATGACCTGATGGTCGGCCTGCCCGGCGGCCAGCCCGTGCTGGCGCAGATGGCCACCGCGTTCCGCAAGCAGGGCCGCTCGCTGCTGGCCGTGCAGGAAGTGCCCGCCGACCAGGTGCGCCGCTACGGCATCGTGGCCGGCGAGCCCGCCGGCGGCCCGCTGATCCGCATCGACCGCATCGTGGAAAAGCCCGCACCGGAAGACGCCCCCTCGCGCATGGGCGTGGCCGGCCGCTACATCCTCACGCCCGGCGTGTTCGACGAGATCCGCAACCAGCCCCAGGGCGTGGGCGGCGAGATCCAGCTGACCGATGCCATTGCCCGCCTCATGGCGCGCGAGGCCGTGTACGCCTTCCGCTACGAAGGCAAGCGCTACGACTGCGGCAGCAAGGAAGGCTTTCTGGAAGCGACGGTGGAACTGGCGCTGCAGCACCCTCAGGTGGGTGCCGCCTTCCGCGAATACCTCAAGACCGTGGAGATCTGAAACAGGCGCGGGGCCCGGTGCGGCCCTGCGCTGAGGGCACTGCGAACGCAAATTGGCCCGGTCACCGCTGCGTCGCCGCGGTGCCGGGCCGGATCAGCGCCTGAGACGGAAAGGCCGCCCTGCTGGCGCTCAGCGCCGGCGCAGCAGGTGGATGAATTCGTCGCCCACGGTCTGCTGCTCGACCAGCTCGTTGCCCGTCTGCTTGGCGAACGCCTGGAAGTCGCGCAGCGAACCGTTGTCGGTGGAGACCACCTTGAGCAACTGGCCGCTCACCATGTCGGCCAGGGCCTTCTTGGCCTTGAGAATGGGCAGCGGGCAATTGAGACCGCGGGTGTCGATTTCCTTGTGGATGTCCATCACATGCTTCCTGGGCGAATGAGCCCCATTCTAAGCAGCGGAAGGGGCTGCGCCGCTGTGGAACAGATCCACGAATTCGGGTTCGATGCCTTGGGTTCGCAGCCAATCCGCCAGCGCGTAGCCAGTGCCGGCCGGCCAGCACTTCACGGCCTCCGGCGCCAGCAGGCGATAGTCCACCAGTTCGGGCGACAGCCGCACCTCGCCGTGCGCCACCGCGTGGTAGGCGATGATGACCTGGTTCATGCGCTGGAAGTCGTACACGCCGATGAGCGCCAGCGCGCTCACATCGAGGTTCGTCTCTTCCTTGATCTCGCGCGTAATGCCCTCCTGGGGCGTCTCGCCCGCCTCCATGAAGCCCGTGATCAGCGCGTACTGCTTGCCCGCCCAGGCCGCATTGCGCGCCAGCAGCACCTGCCCGTCGCGCACCACCACCGCCGCCAGCACGGGCGTGGGGTTGTTCCAGTGCGTCCAGCCGCAGGCCGGGCAGCGCAGGCGCTCCACATCGCCGCCATCCTCGGCCACCGTGATGCGCGCCAGGGGCGTGGCGCAGTGGGTGCAGAAACGGGTTTCGTACATAGGCGCTACATTTTCAATAGCAGACAAGGCAATGGATACCCCGGCATGCGGCCTTTTTGAGCCTGAAATCCGGTGCGGCGCCCCATCCAGGGCATCCCAGCGGCCGGCTCACGCCGGGAACACGCCTGTGGACAGGTAGCGGTCGCCCCGGTCGCAGACCACGAAGACGATGGTCGCATTGGATTCGCGCCGCGCGATCTCCTGTGCGGCCCAGCAGGCGCCCGCCGCCGAGATGCCGGCAAAGATGCCCTCTTCGCGCGCCATGCGCCGGCACATGTCCTCGGCGTCGTCCTGGCCCACGTTGATCGTCTCGTCCACCGCGCTCGGGTCGTAGATCTTGGGCAGGTATTCCTGCGGCCATTTGCGGATGCCAGGGATGCGCGAGCCATCCTTCGGCTGCGCGCCGATGATCTGGATGGCGGGATTCTTTTCCTTCAGGAAACGCGACACGCCCGTGATGGTGCCCGTGGTGCCCATGGCGCTCACGAAGTGGGTGATGCGCCCTTCGGTCTGCTCCCACAGCTCCGGGCCCGTGGTCTCGTAATGGATGCGCGGGTTGTCGGGGTTGGCGAACTGGTCGAGCACCACGCCCTTGCCCTGCTTGACCATGGTCTCGGCCAGATCGCGGGCGTATTCCATGCCGCCGCTCTTGGGGGTGAGGATCAGTTCCGCACCGAACGCCTTCATGGTCTGCGCGCGCTCCACCGACAGGTCCTCCGGCATCACCAGCACCATGCGGTAGCCCTTGATGGCCGCGGCCATGGCCAGCGCGATGCCGGTGTTGCCCGAGGTGGCCTCGATCAGCGTGTCGCCCGGCTGGATGTCTCCGCGCTCCTGCGCCCGGCGGATCATCGACAGCGCAGGCCGGTCCTTGACCGACCCGGCCGGATTGTTGCCCTCCAGCTTGCCCAGCACCACGGTGCCGCGCTCTGCGTTCTCTTGCGCGCCGATGCGCTGCAGCGCGACCAAGGGGGTGTGTCCAATCGCGTCTTCGATGGTGGGATAGGTCTTCATAGCGCGCTACTGTGCCATAATTCGCGGCTTCGATCTTCGCGTCGCCCGGGTGGTGGAATTGGTAGACGCAGGGGACTCAAAATCCCCCGCCGCAAGGCGTGCCGGTTCGATTCCGGCCCCGGGCACCATGGCTTTCTGGCCATGAATGCACAGCAGCTTGTTCCTCGCTGCATCTTGCACACTCTGAATGAATGGCCCGCCTTCGCGGGCTTTTTGCTTTCAGCAGCCCGGTGCTCTCGACAGTGCAAAGCCATACACGGTGCTCCTATCCCCGACTCAAAACAAAAAGCCCCGATGCGTCGCCGCATTAGGGCTTTTCAACCGCAGAGGCAAAACGCCTCATGCAGGCATTACTTCACGGCATCCTTGATGTTCTCTTTGGCGTCGCCGTAGTTCTTTTGGGTGGTGCCCTCGACCTGCTTGGCAACGCCCTTGGCTTGCTGCTCGGGGCTGTTGATCAGCTCGCCGGTCTTTTGTTGAACCTTGCCTGCCACGTCCTTCAATGCGCCTTTGACTTGATCGGTGTTCATGGTGATTCCTTTCGGTGAGGTAAGTGCAAAACAAAATGGCTTTGCATGACCTGAAGGCTAAGACCCGATCCGCAGCGCCCGCGCGGGCGGAAGCCATCCGTTGGCGTCAGCAGCTGCCTACACAAGAAAAAACCCGCAGCGCGGGTGGCGTGCGGGTTGGCAGATTTCGAAAGCAGTTTTTAATTGAAACTGAATCGCGGCACTGATTGTTCGATGCAGTACCGGCTTCAAGCGGTTGAAAGCCTCATTTGGTCCACTTGCGTTGCACCTTGGGCTTGACCCGGATGTCCACGGCCTTGCGCACTTCGGGGCGGCCGGTTTCCGCATTGGTGTCCACCACGTCTTCGAGGGCGATCTTCTCCACCTCGGAGTCCGTCTGCTCTTCCAGCTTTTCCAGCACGGCACCCACACGCTTTTCCGCGTCGGACACCTCCCGCTCGGTCCCTCCGCGATTCATCGGAGGCTCCCTGCAGCATGGCCGCTCGCGTACTGCACATGCGGTGGTTCATCCGCCTGTTCGGGCGGGGGCGCGGGCACATCGGGCTCGACGGGCAGGTCGGCCTTGCCTGGGGCGGGAGGATGGGAGGCCATGGAGGATGGAAAAGTGGGTGGCGGCGGAATGGAAGGCGGTACGGGGTGCCGGGTGCCGGCGTCGGGATGCGGACCGAGATGCTCTGTTTCCTGCAGCTCAGAGACCGCTCATGACCGAAGCGGCCAGGTAGGCGATTCCAAGGCTGGAAAACAGCATGAATCCGGCGAGGACAGTCAGAGTTTCTTTCATATGTTCAATCCTTCAATAGGAACAGACCATCGGAAGCAAGCTATGACTGGCATCCACGACGCTGGGGGCACAAAAAGGGTGAGAAGAATCTCCTCGTGTCAGCGGTTGGATGGGGTGCGTCCGCTGCCGGACTGCTTGCCACCGCCGGAATCCTTGTTCACCGTGGCCCAGGCCCGGCGCTCGGCCTCCGGCTTGCGGAGACCCTGGTGTTCATAACTGTCTTCGATGTGTTCGGCTTGGCGTTTTTGCTTGTCTGTGTACGCCGACTTGTCACCTCTTGGCATGGCTGCTCCTCGGATGGGTTTGTCGTGCCGCTTGGGGTTCAACACGCCGTGAAGCAGCACAGGCGATACCTTAAAACCGCCTCCCGCGGGTCGTCTGTAGGACGAAGGCGGTTGCAGCGGGGTCTCGGGACCCGGCCTCCCATCAAAAAACCCGGCGGCCCCTCCATGGCTGGAGGGGCGGCGCCGGGTGCGGACACCGGCATGGGGCCGGGTCGGGTCGTTGAGGCGAGGGCTGGCGGTCAGCTTTCCTGGCGGCGGATCAGCTGGCGGCCCGCGTCGGTGATGGCCAGATCGCCGGCCGGATTCTTGGCCACGTAGCCGCGTTCGTAGAGCCGTCCCGACAGGTGGTGCGTGAGCGCCTCGGGCACGCTGATGGCACGGCCCAGCTCCAGTTGCTTGAGCGCTTCGAGCTCATCCACCGTGGGGTCGAAATGCGGTGCGTGATAAACGGTTCCCATGAAGCTTTCTCCTTGTTGGTTGCACAGACGCTGCAGTCCTCGGGCCCATGGCCTTGCGCTTGAGCTGCAGCTGACCCAAAGGGTAGCCGCGCCGCCACCCGCACGCAATCGGCCGGCGGCACGGAAGGCACCCGGGGGCTCAACTCGCGGCCATGTCCTGCAACCAATCGGCGAAGGCGGCCAGCACGGGGGGCTGCGGCTGCGCCGGGGTGATGAGGTAGTAGGCGCGTTCGCCGCGCAGGGGCCGCTCGCAGGCCAGCACCAGTTCACCCCGGGCCCGCTCGGCCTCGATCAGCAGCGGGGGCATGAGCGCCACGCCCAGCCCGTGCGAAGCGGCCACGGCCAGCATGGAGAACAACTCGTAGCGCGGCCCGTCGAGCGCGCGCGGCGCCTGCACGTCCATGGCCTCGAACCATTGCCGCCATCCGTAGGGACGCGTGGTCTGCTGCAGCAGCGGCAGGCTCGCCAGCGCCTGGGGTTCGAGCGGCTGCCCGCCGGGCAACAGGCGCGGGCTGCACACGGGCACCACGTCTTCCTGCAAGAGCCGCAGGGCCTGCGTGCCCGGCCAGTTGCTGACCTGCTCGGGCGTGCCGGCATACAGCGCGGCGTCGAATCCGGTGTCGGCGAACAGGAAGGGCCGCGTGCGCGTTTCGATGTGCACGACGATGTCCGGATGCGCCTGGGCCAGCAGGGGCAGGCGCGGGATCAGCCAGCGCGTGGCGAAGGTGGGCACGGCGGCCAGCGCGATCGACCCGCCCTGCCCCTGGTGCGCCATCACGTACAGCGTGTCGCGCTCCAGTCCCTGCAGCCAGCGGCCCACCTGCCGCGCGTAATGCGTGCCCGCTGGCGTGAGCGCCACCCCGTGCCGCGTGCGGCGAAACAGTGCCACGCCCAGGAAATCCTCCAGCGCCATGATCTGCCGCGACACCGCGCCCTGGGTGAGCGCCAGTTCCTGGGCCGCGCGGGTGTAGCTTTCATGGCGGGCCGCAGCCTCGAAGCAGGCCAGGGACTGGGTGGAGGGCAAGGTTCGGCGCATGGCGCGATTGTGCCGAAACCCGTACCCGACCGGCCATCCAGATATGAATTGATCGCATGTCTGGATGCAGCATCCTCGCTTGCACCGCACGATCCACGCGCCTACCATCGCACCAACCCGGCCGCCCATGCGCTTTTCGCACACCGGCACCGATCCGAACCGAACTTCCCCGGAGACACCCCCATGGCCCACGCCGCCTTCCAATGGAGCGACCCGTTCCTGCTCGACCAGCAACTGACCGACGACGAGCGCATGATTCGCGACGCCGCCGCCGCCTTCTGCCAGGACAAGCTCGCCCCGCGCGTGCTGGAGCAGTTCCGCCATGAAAAGACCGACATCGCCATCTTCCGCGAGATGGGCGAAGTGGGCCTGCTGGGCCCCACCATTCCCGAGCAGTACGGCGGCCCCGGCCTGAACTACGTGGCCTACGGCCTCATCGCCCGCGAGGTCGAGCGCGTGGACTCGGGCTACCGCTCGATGGCCAGCGTGCAAAGCTCCCTCGTGATGGTGCCGATCCACGAGTTCGGCACCGAGGCGCAAAAACAGAAGTACCTGCCCAAGCTGGCCAGCGGCGAGTGGATCGGCTGCTTTGGCCTGACCGAGCCCGACCACGGCTCCGACCCGGGCAGCATGGCATCGCGCGCCAAGAAGGTACCGGGCGGCTATTCGCTGTCGGGCGCCAAGATGTGGATCACCAACAGCCCCATCGCCGATGTGTTCGTGGTCTGGGCCAAGGAAGTGTCCGAGGCCGGCGCGGTCGGCCCGATCCGCGGGTTCGTGCTCGAAAAGGGCATGAAGGGCCTGAGCGCCCCGGCCATCCACGGCAAGGTGGGCCTGCGCGCCAGCATCACCGGCGAGATCGTGATGGACGAAGTGTTCGTGCCCGAGGAAAACGCCTTCCCTGAAGTGCAGGGCCTCAAAGGCCCCTTCACCTGCCTGAACAGCGCCCGCTACGGCATCGCCTGGGGCGCGCTGGGCGCGGCGGAATTCTGCTGGCACACCGCGCGCCAGTACACGCTGGACCGCAAGCAGTTCGGCCGGCCCCTGGCGGCCAACCAGCTCATCCAGAAGAAGCTGGCCGACATGCAGACCGAGATCGCCATCGGCCTGCAGGCCTGCCTGCGCCTGGGCCGCATGAAGGACGACGGCACCGCCTCGGTCGAGGCCACGTCCATCATCAAGCGCAACAGCTGCGGCAAGGCGCTGGACATCGCCCGCATGGCGCGCGACATGATGGGCGGCAACGGGATCAGCGACGAGTTCGGCGTGGCGCGCCACCTGGTGAACCTGGAGGTGGTCAACACCTACGAAGGCACGCACGATGTGCACGCGCTGATCCTGGGCCGGGCCCAGACCGGCATCGCCGCCTTCGCGAACTGAACTGGCGAACGAAAGCACGCGCCCCGGCCTGGACCGCCAGGGCGGGCGCTGCCGGGCGGTTCATGGCCTTTCAGGCCTCCAGCACAATCAGTACTAGGGCATATTGCTACATTTTTCATAGCAAAGCGATTTTTGCATGACCACGACCCCCCAAGCCCCGGCGGGCGCCCTCGCCGGCATCCGCGTGCTCGACCTGTCCCGCGTGCTCGCCGGCCCCTGGTGCACCCAGGTGCTGGCCGATCTGGGGGCGGACGTGGTCAAGGTGGAGCGCCCCGGCGTGGGTGACGACACGCGCCACTGGGGCCCGCCGTTCCTGAAGGACGACGCGGGCAACGACACGGCGCAGGCCGCCTACTTCACGGCCTGCAACCGCAACAAGCGCTCGGTCACCATCGACATGGCCACGCCCGAGGGGCAGGCGCTGATCCGCCAGATGGCGCAGCAGGCCGACGTGGTGGTGGAGAACTTCAAAGTCGGCGGCTTGCGCCAGTACGGACTGGACCACGCCAGCCTGCGCGCGGCCAACCCGCGGCTCATCTACTGCTCGGTGACCGGCTTCGGCCAGGACGGGCCCTATGCCGAGCGCGCCGGCTACGACCTCATGATCCAGGCCATGACGGGCCTGATGAGCATCACCGGCCGGGCCGACGGCGAGCCCGGCGCCGGCCCGCTGCGCGTCGGCGTGGCCGTGATCGACCTGTTCACCGGGCTGTACGCGAGCAACGCCATCCTGGCCGCGCTGCACGTGCGCGAGCGCACCGGCGAAGGCCAGCACATCGACATGGCGCTGCTGGACGTGGGCATGGCCGTGCTCGCCAACCAGGCCTCGGGCTTCCTGGCCACCGGGCAGGCGCCGACCCGCCAGGGCAATACGCACCCCAGCCTCGTGCCCTACCAGGACTTTCCCACCGCCGACGGCGCCATGCTGCTGGCCATCGGCAACGACGGGCAGTTCGCGCGGTTCTGCGCCGCCGCCGGCCGGCCGGAATGGGCGCAGGACGCCCGGTTCGCCACCAACCCGCTGCGGGTCAGGCACCGGGCCGAGCTGGTCCCCACCCTGCAGGAGGTCACCCGCACCCGCACCACGGCCGACTGGATCACCTTGCTGCAGGACAAGGCCGTCCCCTGCGGCCCGGTCAACACGCTGGCCGAGGCGTTCGATGACCCGCAGGTGCAGGCCCGGGGCCTGCGCGTGGAGCAAGCCCGGTGGCCACAGGGCGATCTCGGCGACGGCATCGGCCGAATCGCCGGGGTGGCCAGCCCGCTGCGGCTGTCCGCCACGCCGCCGGTGCTGCACCGGGCGCCGCCGGCGCTGGGGCAGCACACCGACGAGGTGCTGGCGGGGCTGGGGCTGGACGCTGAACGCATTGCGCTGCTTCGCGCGGCGAACGTGGTTTAACCCGCCCCAGGCCGATGGCATCGGCCCCGCCCGAGAAAGGCCTTGCCTTCGCGCAAGGCTTTTTTTCATGGCGCGATCCGCTGCATGGAAAGTTAAAAATGATTTTTATGATAGAAATGATATTTCAATACACTTCATCCATCCGACAGTCCCGGACGCTCCTCACGAAGGGGCGCCCTCCCACTCCCTCAGGGATCTTCCGATGAAGCTCAGCCGAAAACTCCCGCTCGTCTTTACATTCGCCCTCTTGCTGCTTTTCGCCGCTGCGCTGTTCGGCCTTGGCCGGCTGAACTCGGCCCTGACCACGTACCAGACCACGGTCGCCACCCATACCCAGCAAGAGCGGATGGCCGCCGACGTGCTGGGCGACTTCCGGGTGCAGGTACAGGAATGGAAGAACACGCTGCTGCGGGGCAAGGACGATGCGCAGCTGTCGCGCTATTGGGCCGCCTTCGCGAAAAGCGAAGGGGCCGTGCAAGCCCAGGCGCGCAAGCTGATGGACGATTTGCCCGCAGGCGATGCGCGTGAGCGGGTGGGCCAGTTCCTGATCGCACACGAACGCATGGGAGTGGCCTACCGCAAAGGGTTCGAAACATTCAAGGCATCGGGCCGAGACCCGGCCGCAGGCGATCAAGCCGTGCAGGGCATGGACCGGGAGCCGGCGCAACTGCTGGAGCAGACGGGCGACCTGATCAGCAAAGCCAGCGCGGCCGTGTCCCTGGAGGCTGCGACGGCAGCGCGCCAGGCCAACTGGATCAGCCTGACCGTGATGCTGGTCGTGTGCGGGGCCAGCGTTTTCGGCGCGGTGCTGTTCAGCCGCACCGTCACGCAACCGCTGGGCAATGCGGTGCGCATTTCGGAAGCCGTGGCCTCCGGCGACCTGACCCAGGCCACCCACGCCCGCGGTCAGGATGAAATCGCCCAGTTGCTGAACGCACTCCATGCGATGCAGACCAGCCTGTCTCGGGTGGTGGGCAAAGTGCGCGACAACGCCGACAGCGTGGCGAGCGCCAGCGGCGAGATCGCGCAAGGCAACAACGACCTTTCGGCCCGCACCGAACGACAGGCCAGTGCGCTGGAAGAAACCTCGGCCTCCATGGAGGAACTCAGCTCCACCGTGCAGGCCAACGCGGAAAACGCCCGGCAGGCCAACCAGTTGGCCCTGAACGCATCGACCGTGGCCTCCAAGGGCGGCGATGTGGTGTCGGAGGTGGTGAGCACCATGCGCGGCATCAACGACAGCAGCCGCAAGATCGCCGACATCGTGGGTGTCATCGACGGCATCGCCTTCCAGACGAACATC
The DNA here is from genome assembly GCF_057543315.1 of Acidovorax sp. KPB24-07. Taxonomy (NCBI): domain Bacteria; kingdom Pseudomonadati; phylum Pseudomonadota; class Betaproteobacteria; order Burkholderiales; family Comamonadaceae; genus Acidovorax; species Acidovorax sp. KPB24-07. Next base: position 335 of record NZ_BAAJYS010000068.1, on the reverse strand, counting down.
CTGGCATTGAACGCCGCCGTGGAAGCAGCGCGGGCCGGCGAGCAAGGGCGCGGCTTCGCGGTCGTGGCCAGCGAGGTGCGCCAATTGGCCCAGCGCAGCGCCGAGGCCGCCAAGGAAATCAAGACCCTGATCCATGCCAGCGTCACGCGCATGCAGCAGGGATCGGTGCTGGCCGACCAGGCGGGCGCCACGATGGGCGAGGTGGTCGCCTCGATCCGGCGCGTCACCGACATCGTGGCCGAGATCAGCGCCGCCAGCAGCGAACAAAGCGCCGGCGTGTCCCAAGTGGGCGAGGCCGTCATGCAGATGGATCAGGCCACCCAGCAGAACGCCGC
>NZ_BAAJYS010000067.1:0-16679 GCF_057543315.1 Acidovorax sp. KPB24-07 | reverse complement strand
TCGTCGAGCGAGAAGCCCACGCCCTGCTTCTTGAGCTGGGCCATGCGCTGGATCGCATCCTCGATGTCGCCCAGCAGCAGGCTCTCGGTCAGCTCCAGCTTGAGCCGCTGGGGGTTGGCGCCCGTGCGCTGCAGCGTCTCCAGCACCTCGGCCGCGAAGGCCGGCTGCCGGAACTGCCGTGCACTCACATTGACGGCGATGGTCAGCCGCGCGGTGTCGGGGTGCTCGGCCCATCGCACCAGCTGCTCGCACGCCGATTCGAGCACGAAGCGCCCCAGCGGCAGGATGAGCCCGGTCTGCTCGGCCAGCGGGATGAAGTCGCCGGGGCTGATCATGCCGCGCTCCGGGTGGCGCCAGCGCACCAGGGCTTCGGCGCCGCACAGCTGCGCGCGGTGGTCCACGATGGGCTGGTAGTGCACCGTGAGTTCGTGGCGGGCCAGACCCTGGCGCAGATCGGCTTCCAGGTGCGAACGGGCATGCACCTGGGCCTGCATTTCCGGGTCGAAAAAGCGCTGCGTGTTGCGGCCTTCGGCCTTGGCCTGGTACATGGCCAGGTCGGCGCGCTTGAGCAGCTCGTCCACGCTGCGCGGCTGGTCGCCGAACAGCGTGATGCCGATGCTCGGCGTGCTGTAGTGCTGCTGCGTGCCCAGCATGAAGGGCTGGTTGAGCTGCAGCAAGAGCTTGTCGGCCACGTGCTCGGCCTGCGTCGCTGCCTCGGTCAGCCCGGCATCGAGGTTTTCCAGCATCACCACGAACTCGTCGCCGCCGAAGCGCGCCACCGTGTCGGTGGCACGCACGCATGACACCAGGCGCGTGGCCACCTGCGCCAGCAGCTGGTCGCCCATGTCGTGGCCCAGCGTGTCATTCAGGTCCTTGAAGTTGTCCAGGTCGATGAACAGCAACGCGCCCAGCTGGCCGTTGCGCTGGCAGACGGCGCTGGCGCGCTGCAGGCGGTCCAGCAGCAGGCGGCGGTTGGGCAGGCCGGTGAGCGCATCGAAGAAAGCCAGCAATTCGATCTGCTGCTCGGCCTTCTTGCGGTCGGTGATGTCGCGGCACACGCCCAGCAGCCCGGTGACATGGCCGTGCAGGTCGCGGATGGGGGTCTTGATGGTTTCAAAGTAGCCCTCGTAGCCGTCCTCCTGGAACGTCAGGGTCTCTTCGTACACGAGTGGCTGCCAGGCAGCCATGGCGCGCTGGTCGAGCTGGCGCACCCGCTGGGCCTCGACGGCGGGTAGGAGATCGTCGTCCGACAGACCGATGATGTCGCGCTCGCGCCGCCCGATGAAGCGCTCGAAAACGGGGTTGCACGACAGGTAGCAGCCGTTCGCATCCTTGAGGAACACCACGTCGGGGATCGCGCTCACCAGGCTGGCCAGGCGGGTGCGTTGCTGCGTGAGTTCCAGCGCCATGCGCTTTTGCTCGGTCAGGTCGAACGCGAACACCACCACGGCCACCGTGCGGCCATCGGCGGCGACCTCCGGCACCAGCGTGGTGTGCCAGAACTGGGCCCCATGGGTTTTGGGAATGCGGTGCTCGAACACCACTGTTTCGCCCTGCAGCGCCCGGTCGAAATGCGGCTGGATCGGGGCCATCAGGTCGGCGGGCAGCACGTCCACGAGGAACTGGCCTTCGAGTTCCTCGACCGGACGGCGCAGCCAGTGCGCCTGCGAGGGATTCACGTACACGATGCGCAGATCGCGATCCAGCCGCGAGACGCCGCCCGGCAGGTGGCTGAGCAGGCTCGCCAGTTGCACCTCGTGCGCGCGGCTCAGGTCCTGGGCCTCCCGCTGCTCCGTGACGTCGGTCAGCACGCCGTCCCAGATCACGCGGCCCTTGTCCAGCGGCCGGGGGGTGGAACTCATGCGCATCCAGCGCAACTGGCCGTTGGCCACGCGCATGCGTACCACCGAGTCGCCGACGCCCATGGTGCGGTAGGACGCCTCGTCCGACGCAGCGCAGGCCAGGCGGTCCTGCGGCTCCATCTGCTCGAAGAACAGGGTGGCATCGTTCACCACCGCCTGGGCCGAAATGCCGTTCAGGCGCTCGATCGCATCGCCCATGTGCACGAAATGCCAGCGGCCGTCTGCCTCGCGCACGCGCTGGTACAGGACGCTGTCGGGCAGGTTGCGGCCCAGCAGCTGCAGGCGGCGTTCGCTCTCCAGCAACCGGGCCTCGGCCTCGCGCGCACGGGCGAACGGCATGCGGATGCCGGCGATGAACACCGCCTGGAACATCAGCGCATACCCCAGCACGCGCAAGGCGTGCGCGAACGTGTCGACGAAGACCGGGTGCAGCGGGTACAGCAGCATGGCGAATTCCGCCAGCGCCAGCGCCGCCGCCGCGCAGGCCATGATGCGCCGGCGCCCCCGGCCGCGCTCGTTGCCAGCGGTGTCGTCCACCCGATACATGACCCAGGCGGCCATCGCCATGGCACTGCCGAGCAAGGCATCCGCCCCCATGGCGAAACGCTCGCCATGCGCCAGTCCGAACTGCTCGGGCAACCCGCTGGAGGCGGACCACACGAGCACCAGCGACACGCCGGCCGAGGCCACGGCCCAGGCCCGGCCGGGCCCGTGGAACGAGACCCGCAAGGCGAACAGCAGCAGGGTCAGCGCCTCGACCCCATGGGCCAGCAAGCCGAAATAGGAAGAGACATTCGCCCGGGTGACGGACGCCATGCTTTCCATCTGGTGCAGCAGGACGGCGTGAAGGAAATTGCAGACCGCAGCGGTGGCCAGCCCCGCCACGAGCACGTTGGCGCGGCCTTGCTGCGTGTCGTCGAGCATGTGCAGGGACACCGCCACGGCCAGCAGGCCGATGAGCACCACCACCATGTCGAGGAAAGGCTCCAGGCCGTGCAGCCCCTGCAGGCCCGAGCCCAGCAGTTGCACCACCGGCACCAGCAGCAGCGCCAGTACCGCCACCACCAGCATCAGCGTGACCGCGGGCGCCTCCGACAAAAGCGTCCGCGCGATGGCTGCAGTGACCGGACGGTGGGGAGGGGGGGTCATGGCGGCGGCGGGTTACCTGAACATATCGTCACAAGTGTATCGGGCCGCTCGCCCCCTGGGTGGATGTCCCCCAATCAGGCGGTCAACAACTGCCGAAGCACATAGGGCAGGATGCCGCCGGCGCGGTAGTAGTCCACCTCGATCGGCGTGTCGATGCGCAGCGTGACCGTGACCTCCTGGCGCGACCCGTCGGCCCGGCGGATCGTCAGCAGCGCGTCGCTTTGCGGGGTGAGTTCCGAATCCGGAGCCACGTCGATCGTCTCGTTGCCGGTCAGGCCCAGCGACTCCCAGGAATCGCCCGCCTTGAACTGCAGGGGCAGCACGCCCATGCCCACGAGGTTGGAACGGTGGATGCGCTCGAAGCTCTTGGCCACCACCGCCTTGATGCCCAGCAGCTGCGTGCCCTTGGCCGCCCAGTCGCGGCTGGAGCCGGTGCCGTATTCCTCGCCCGCGAAGATCACGGTGGGGGTGTCTTGGGCGATGTACTTCATGGCCGCATCGAAGATGAACATCTTCGTGCCCTGCAGCTCCCCCTCGTTCTGGAACAGCGTGACGCCGCCCTCCTCGCGCGAGCCGTCGGCGGTGGGCGGAATCATCAGGTTCTTGATGCGCACGTTGGCGAAGGTGCCGCGCATCATCACATCGTGGTTGCCGCGGCGCGCGCCGTAGCTGTTGAAGTCCTGCTTCATCACGCCGTTGTGCAGCAGCCACTGCCCGGCAGGCGAGGTCTCCTTGATGGAGCCCGCCGGCGAGATGTGGTCGGTGGTGATCGAGTCGCCGAACAGCGCCATGATGCGTGCGCCCACGACCGACTCCGACGCCTTGGAGCCGTCCGCGCCCACCGCCCGCTCCTTGGCCTCCAGCGTGAACCGCGCGAAGAAGGGCGGCTCCGCGATGTAGGTGCTGGCGGGCCAGTCGTAGGTGTCGCCCTTCACGCCCTTGATGTTGTTCCAGAGCGCGCCCGGGTCGGTCTTGACCTTGCCGTAGTTGTCACGGAAGGCCTTTCCGTTCATGGCGTAGCGCATCAGCGCGTGGATTTCATCGCTGGTGGGCCAGATGTCGCCCAGGTACACGTCGCTCCCGCCCTTGCCCTTGCCCACCGGCTCCGTCATGAGGTCGCGCAGCACCGTGCCGGCGATCGCGTACGCCACCACCAGGGGCGGGCTGGCCAGGAAGTTGGCCTTGATGTTGGGGTGGATGCGGGCCTCGAAATTGCGGTTGCCCGACAGCACCGCCGCGCAGACCAGATCGTTGCCGGTGATGGCCTCGTTCAGCTCGGGCGCCAGGTCGCCGGCGTTGCCGATGCAGGTCGTGCAGCCATAACCTGCCAGCGCGAAACCGAGCTTTTCCAGATAGGGCATCAGACCGGTTTCGGTGAGGTATTCCGTGACGATGCGGGAGCCGGGCGCGAGCGAGGTCTTGATGTGCGGCCGCACTTTCAGGCCGGCCTCCACGGCCTTCTTGGCCAGCAGTCCGGCGGCCAGGAGCACGCTCGGATTGGAGGTGTTGGTGCAGCTCGTGATGGCGGCGATCAGCACGTCGCCGTTGCCGATGGTGGGGTCCACCCCCTTGGTCGGCAGGCGCACGGCGGCATCGGCATGCGTGACCGCCAGCGGCGGCTTGTTGTGCTCCATCTCGACCAGGAAACGCGGGCCACCCGCAGGGGCGGGCTTCTCCGCCGGGACCGCCTCGCTCACGCCTTCGTCGCCCCGGTGGATGTGGTGCCGCGTGTGCAGCAGTTCGGCCGGGCGGTTGAAGCCGTTTTCCGCCGCGGGCTTGCTGAACAGCGACACGAAGTCGCTGCTCACGTTGCCCAGCTCGATCCGGTCCTGGGGCCGCTTTGGTCCCGCGAGGCTGGGGGTCACATCGCCCAGGTGCAGGCGCACGATCTTGGAGTAGTCGATTTCGCCCGCGAGCGGCACGCCGAAAAGGCCCTGGGCGCGGAAATACGCCTCGAACGCTTCGATCTCGCTGTCGATGCGGCCGGTGCCCTTGAAGTAATCGATGGTCTTTTCATCCACCGGGAAAAACCCCATCGTCGCGCCGTACTCGGGTGCCATGTTGCCGATGGTGGCCCGGTCGGGCAGCGACAGCGTGCGCGTGCCCTCGCCGAAGAATTCCACGAACTTGCCCACCACCTTGTGCTGGCGCAGGATCTCGGTCACCGTGAGCACCAGGTCGGTGGCGGTCACGCCTTCGCGCAACTGGCCGGTCAGCTCGAAGCCCACCACGTCCGGGGTCAGGAAATACACCGGCTGGCCCAGCATCGCCGCCTCGGCCTCGATGCCGCCCACGCCCCAGCCCACCACGCCGATGCCGTTGATCATGGTCGTGTGGCTGTCCGTGCCCACCAGCGTGTCGGGGTAGTACACGCCATCGGCCCTCTTGTGCACCCCCCGCGCCAGGTATTCCAGATTCACCTGGTGGACGATGCCGAACCCGGGCGGCACCACGCCGAAGGTATCGAATGCCTGCATGCCCCACTTCATGAATTCGTAGCGCTCGCGATTGCGCTGGAATTCCAGCTTCATGTTCAGGTCCAGCGCCTTTTTCGTGCCGTAGTGGTCCACCATGATGGAGTGGTCCACCACCAGGTCCACGGGCACCAGCGGCTCGATCTTCTTGGGCTTCTTGCCCAGGCGCTGGGCCACGCTGCGCATGGCGGCCAGATCGGCCAGCAAGGGCACTCCGGTGAAATCCTGCAGCACCACGCGCGACACGACGAAGGGAATCTCGTCCTTGCGGTCCGCCACCGGCTGCCAGCGCGACAACTGCTCCACGTGTTCCGCCGTGACCTTGCGGCCATCGCAGTTGCGCAGCACCGATTCCAGAACGATCCGAATCGAAACCGGCAGCCGTTTGATCGACGGGTATTGCTTGGCCAGTGCCGGGAGCGAATAGAACTTGCCGCTTTTACCGGACCCCGTCGTGAAATTCTTCAGGGTGGATGCGAACGCGTGGCGGGAAACCGGGGGTGACATCGAGGCCATGTAGTGCTACTCCTGTGGGGACGAGAGCACGTATTCTGGCAGTCCTACATATCGATGCAATCGTGGGGTAATCGCATGCACGACATTTCAGAGAGTCCACCGCCAAACTCCAGGCAAAACGTCCGATCACAAGGCCTGCCGTCCTACGCCATGGGAACCTCAGCGCGAGTAAGTGCGCAACCATATACCGCGGGCCATTCGATTAATGAAATACCGCACCGTGGAATCTCCGTTTTTATTGAATCATCTCTCTTGAAATTAATCGCTGTGCAGCCCCACCCTGATGAAGATGAAGCCAATTCCCAATGGTTGGGATTTCGAGACAAGACGCAACGCAGAAAGCACTCAGTGCACCCATGAACGGGAAGCCAAGAAACACATCATGGATGCCCATGCCGCCCCACCGAACGGCACGGTATTCCGTGACCATGAAAAAAGCCCGCCAAGGCGGGCTGTTTATTGCGTGGGTTGCTCTTGCCAATCCGCAGCGCCGACAAGGTCTGCGCGGGATCTGGAATTCAAGGTTTGCCCATCAAATGGCGAATTGCTCGCGGTCTTGGTTCTGGATCCACTTGGGAGCCTTGCCACGGCCCGTCCATGTCTGGCCCGTCGCAGGATCGCGATATTTGGGAGCGACTTTGACGCCGGCGCTGGCACTGCGGGCGCGGCCCGTAGGAAATACGTCCTGGGCGGTCAGGCCATACTCCGCCACCAGATTGCGAACCTGATTGATGGCATCGGAAAGTTCGCGGCGACGTGCTTCGCCGATTTGCTGCTCAAGTTCTTCACGCTGTTTCAGCAGGTCTTTGTAGCTAGTGCTCATGGTAGTGTGCGGAGATTAATAACGAAGGCCGCATTATAGGTATCTTTCAATATCGTGCAGAGAAAGCGGGCGCAATCCACCTCTTGAATAACCCATCGATTTCTGGAATTTCGGGGAACTCTGCCAGCTCAGCCATATCGAAGCGCGCGCCCCGATTTGCATCGGCTGGGCTATCCCGGCCTGGGCGATTAACTGGCACAACTCCTTGCAGCCGCGACAATGCAGGTTTACCACCTTCGGAAACGCCATGGCGCTCTACTGCATCGGGGATATTCAAGGCTGCGATACGGCATTGCAGCGCCTGCTGGACCACATCGGGTTCTCTCCCAGCCGGGACACCGTTTATTTGCTGGGCGACCTGGTGAACCGAGGCCCTGATTCCGCAGCCGTGCTGCGCCGCTGCATGCAGCAGGGTGACAGCCTGCGCAGCCTGCTGGGCAACCACGACCTGCATCTTCTGGCGGCCGCCCACGGGGCCCGCAAGCCTTCCCGCCGCGACACGCTGGACCAGGTGCTGCAGGCACCCGACCGCGAGGCCCTGCTGGACTGGCTGCGCCACCAGCCGCTGGCACGCCAGCATGTGCATGGTGGAGAGCCCCTGTTGATGGTCCACGCGGGCGTATTGCCCTCGTGGTCGGCCCAGGATGTGCTGGCGCATGCCGACGAGGTGCAGGCCGTGCTGCGCGGTGCCGACATGCCCGCATTCCTTCACGCCATGTACGGCAACACCCCGGACCGCTGGGAACCCACGCTGACGGGGACGGACCGCTTGCGCGTGATCGTCAATGCCTTCACACGATTGCGCTTCTGCACACCCGAGGGCGCCATGGATTTCGAGAGCAGCGAGGGTGCCAGCGCTGCCCCCGCCGGCCTGGTGCCGTGGTTCGAAGCACCGGGCCGAAAAACGCAGGACGGGCTGGTGGCATTCGGGCACTGGTCCACCCTGGGCTGGATGAACCGCTCCAACCTGTTGGCGCTGGACACCGGTTGCGTGTGGGGAGGCTGCCTCAGCGCGGTCCGCTTTGGCCGCACGTTGGCAGACCGCGAGCACTGCCATGTCGATTGCGAGGAGGCGCAAAAGCCAGGGGCCTGAACAAGAACGGGCCACCCACTGCCCAACGGCAATAAGAAATCACCCAGGGCCTGAGCGGGTCTGGCCCCGGCCGACGGATCGGCCCTGGGCGCTCACTGCGAGGAGGTTTCGGTTTCGGGCTGCACGGCCTTGAACAGGGCCGCCACCTTGCGTTTGGGCTTGATGTTGGCCGAGATGCCGCTGCGCGCCGGCTGGGCCTTGGACGCGGACTCCCAATGGGGCGCCGCCTCGGTGGCCGGTGCCTCGTAGGGCTTGTCGAAGAACGGATCGCGGGGTGCCGAAGGGGCGCGGTAGCTGCTGCGCGGCGCGCTGCCGCGCGGGTCTGCGCCTCGCCGCCCCGCTCACGCCGGCCACCTTCGCGCTGGCCATCCTCGCGCCACGCGCGCTGACCGTCGTTGATGCGGCCGCGGGGGCGGTCTTCCTCGTACTCCAGGGCTTCGAGATCGATCTTCTTCTTGATGAGCTTTTCGATGTCCGCCACCAGGCGCGTGTCGCTGCTGGACACCAGTGTGACCGCCAGGCCCGAGGCGCCTGCGCGGCCCGTGCGGCCGATGCGGTGCACGTAGTCCTCGGCATTGAACGGCACGTCGAAATTGAACACGGCCGGCACATCCTTGATGTCCAGTCCGCGTGCCGCCACGTCGGTGCACACCAGCAGATCGACTTCGCCCTGCTTGAAGGCATCGAGCGCCTTCAAGCGTTCGTCCTGGCTCTTGTCGCCGTGCAGCGCCGCGGTCTTGAGGCCTTCGCGCTCCAGGCTGCGGGCCAGCCGGGCACAGCCGAGCTTGCTGTTCACGAAGATGAACGCCTGCTTCAGGCCCCGCGTCTTCAGCACCTGGTGGATGGCGCGGCGCTTGTCGTCGTCGTTGGCGCTGTAGAAACGCTGCTCCACCGTGGAAGCCGTTTCGTTGGGGCGCGCCACTTCGATCGTGATCGGGTCTTGCAGGTAGCTGCCTGCCAGGCGCTTGATCTCGGGGGAGAACGTGGCGCTGAACAGCAGCGTGGTGCGCTGCTTGGGCAGGTACGAGAGGATGCGCTGCAGATCGGGCAGGAAGCCGATGTCCAGCATGCGGTCGGCTTCGTCGAGCACCACGTACTCGACCTGGTTCAGCACCGCATTTTTGGCTTCGATGTGGTCCAGCAGCCGACCGGGCGTGGCCACGAGCACTTCCACGCCTTTTTTCAGCTCCAGCGTCTGCGGCTTCATGTCCATGCCGCCGAACACCACGGTGCTGCGCAGCTTGGTGTACTTGGCGTACAGGGCGACCTGCTGGGCGACCTGGTCGGCCAGCTCCCGCGTCGGCAGCAGCACCAGGGCGCGCACCGGATGGCGGGCGGGGGAGGTGGAGCTGTTTTCGTGCTTGAGCAGGCGCTGCAGCAAGGGCAGCGAGAAGGCGGCCGTCTTGCCGGTGCCTGTCTGGGCCGCACCCATCACGTCCTTGCCAGTCAAGACGACCGGAATGGCCTGCTCCTGAATGGGCGTCATGGACTCGTAGCCCATTTCGGCCACGGCGCGTGCCAGCGGTTCAGCCAGCGATAAATTGGAGAAAGAACTTGTCATTTAGCCCGCTATTGTCGCACCAGGGGCTGAACGGGGTGTTTTTTCGGGTAGGCATTCGTTTGCCAAAGGCACGATGCTATTCAATTCATAGCACCATACGATGGCTGTAAAAGCGCAAACGCCACCCCAGGCATCGCAGGGTGAACGCTTCCACTGCGGCGTTCACACTACAGGCTGCGGGCCGAAAACGTGTCGCAAGCCTTCACGCTGCCGTTTTCCAGGCCTGCATGGAACCACCGCTGGCGCTGCGCGCTGGTGCCGTGGGTGAAGCTGTCCGGCACGACGGCGCCGCCGCCCGCCCGCTGCAGGGCGTCGTCCCCGATCTTGGCTGCGGCGTTCATGGCCTCCTCCACATCGCCCTGCTCCAGGATCTGGCGGGCATTCTGGGCATGGTGGGCCCAGACCCCGGCAAAGCAGTCGGCCTGAAGTTCCAGGCGAACGGACAGCTGGTTGTACTGCACCTGGCTGACGCGGCCGCGCATCTGGTCCACTTTGGCGCTGATACCCAGCAGGTTCTGGACGTGGTGGCCCACCTCGTGGGCGATCACGTAAGCCTGGGCGAAATCCCCCGGTGCGCCCAGCCGGTTCTTCAAGGTTTCATAGAAGCCCAGGTCGATGTACACCTTGCGGTCGCCAGGGCAGTAGAACGGGCCCATCGCCGCCTGGCCGGTGCCGCAGGCAGTGGGTGTGGAACCACGGAACAGCACGAGCTTCGGGTCCTGATAGGCGTTGCCACCCTGGCGGAAGATGTCGGTCCACACATCTTCCGTGTCGGCCAGGACGGTGGAGACGAAGCGCGCCATCTTGTCGTCGGCCGGCGGGCGATGTGCCGGCGCCTGCTGGACCTGGGCGGGAGCGCCTCCGCCGCCGCTCAGCAGTCCCAGAATCGTCAGCGGATTGATCCCGAAAATCCAGCCCCCCAGCAACGCCACCACGATAGTGCCGATGCCGATGCTGCGGCCGCCGAACACCGGCATGCCCCCACCGCCGCCGCCATCGCGGCGGTCCTCGACGTTGTCCGACTCGCGGTTGCCTTCCCATTTCATACGGTTCTCCTGCTCGCACCTGCGGGTGCGGTGCGCCGGATGTTACGCCCGTGCCGCACGCCGGGCAGCAGTTCCCATGGGTCGATTCGCGACGCCATCAAGGCTGCGGCTCGCTGAACGAGGGCGCGTCCACCGCTGCATAAGTGGCCGGTGAACTCTGCAGGCCCCGGGGCGCCCAGTGCGCCTGGCGCTCCGATGCCTGCTGCACCTGCCCCTGCACCACCCAGCCCAGCGCGACGAGTTGCGCCGCGATCACCACGCTGCCGATCAGGATGGGCCAGGGGCGCAGCCTGGGTGCGGAGGACACAGGGGGATGGAAATCGTCGTGCATGGCAGTCTCTTGCGGATGGGGCTGAAATGGATGGGTGGGATGCTAGGCAGCGCGCCAGGGTCGAAAACCCGGTCGATGGCCTGCGGGGGCGTAGGACGCGGCCGGTCCAGAGGCATCCACGCAACGCGCCGACCTTCAGGCGCCCCCTGCCTGGATCAACGCGTGCACCAGTGCACGCTGGCGGCGGCGGGCTCGGCGTCTTCGAAATACCCGGACAACTCCTGCACCAGGGCTTGCAGGGCGCATCCCGGAAGGGCACGGGCCCGTTCGATCTGCTGCAGGGCGTAGGTGCGGTCGCCGAGCATCATGGCGGCGCTGATGCAATGGCCACGGGCGGCCATCTGCAGCAGGAAGGCATCGAGCGCTTCGGCGGGCCAATAGCAGCGGTGGGTGCTGCCTCCCGAAGCCTCGTGCAGCACATGCGAAAGGCCCGTGCGCTCGGCCTGGAAAGACGATACGGCGTGGTGGGTGGCAGGCATGGTGGGCTCCTCAGGCAGCGTTCTGCGTGGGATTTACAGCATCCAACCGAATGCAACACAGAACCTGGCTGAATCGTAAAAAACCGTAGCCGCCCCCGCTCACGGCAAAAAAGCCGTGGCGGTGTAGGACTCCACCGCCCGAAAAATCAGGCGCGCATCAGGCCTTGGGCAGGGTGACGCCGCTTTGGCCCTGGTATTTGCCGCCCCGGTCTTTGTAACTCACGTCACAAACCTCGTCGCTTTCGAAAAACAGCACCTGGGCGCATCCCTCGCCGGCATAGATGCGGGCCGGCAGCGGGGTCGTGTTGCTGAATTCCAGCGTGACATAGCCCTCCCACTCGGGCTCGAACGGCGTCACGTTCACGATGATCCCGCAGCGGGCATAGGTGCTCTTGCCCAGGCAGATGGTCAGCACGTTGCGGGGAATGCGAAAGTACTCCACCGTGCGTGCCAGCGCAAAGCTGTTGGGCGGGATGATGCAGCTGTCGCCTTCGAAGTCGACGAAGCTCTTTTCGTCGAAGTTCTTCGGGTCCACCACGGTGCTGTGGATGTTGGTGAACACCTTGAATTCCGGCGCGCAGCGGATGTCGTAGCCATAGCTGCTGGTGCCGTAGCTGATGATCTTGCGGCCTTCCGCCTCACGGACCTGGCCCGGCTCGAAGGGCTCGATCATTCCGGTCTGCTCCGCCATGCGGCGAATCCACTTGTCGCTTTTGATGCTCATTGCTCACTCCTGCTGGGCCGCCATTGTAGAGAGGACGCGCGGGCAGGCACTATATTTTTCATAGCGGCCTGCGCTAGTGCAACCTGCGCCAGGGGCCTATTCGGCTTGGGAAACCACGGTGCGCTCGATCACCCGGTCGTCGCCCAGCACGATCATCGCGAAGAGCAGTTCGTCCAGGTTGGCCGCGTGCGCGGTCTTGCGCGCCAGCAGCGGCGTGGCGCGCGGATCCAGCACCACGAAGTCGGCCTCGCACCCGGGCTGCAGGTTGCCGATGACGCCCGCCAGCCCCAGCGCGCGCGCCGCGCCGGCCGTGTGCTGCCACCACAGCGCCTGCGGCGAAAGCGACAGGCCGGGCTTCGTCTGCCCTTCACGCCCCACGTAGTAGGCGGCGAGCATGGTGTGGAACGGGCTGAAGCTCGTGCCGCCCCCCACATCGCTCGCCAGTCCGTAGCGAAAGCCGACCCGGTCGGCCCCGGCGTAGTCGAAGAAGCCACTGCCCAGAAACAGGTTGCTGGTGGGGCTGACCGCCGCCACCGCCCCGGTGTCACGCATGAGCGCCCGGTCGGCATCGTCAAAGTGGATGCAGTGGGCGTACACGGCGCGCTCGCGCATCAGCCCGAAATCGTCGTACACCGACAGGTAGCTGCGAGCGGCGGGAAACAGCTCGCGGGCCCATCGGATCTCGTCCAGGTTCTCGGCCACGTGCGACTGGATCCACACGTCGGGGTATTGCGCGGCCAGTTCGCCCGCGCCGCGCAACTGGGCTTCGGTGCAACTGGGCGCGAACCGCGGCGTGATGGCATAGCCCAGCCGGTCCTGGCCGTGCCAGCGGCGGATCAGCGCCTCGGTGTCGCGCAAGGATTGTTCGGTCTGGTCGCGCACGCCATCGGGCGAGTGGCGGTCCTGCAGCACTTTGCCGGCGATCAGGCGCAGTCCGCGCGCCTGCGCCTCGCCCATCAGCGCGTCCACCGACGCCGGGTGCGAGGTGGCGAACGTGAGCGCGGTGGTCACGCCGTTGCGCAGCAATTCGTCCAGGAACACGGTGGCCACGCCGGCGGCATAGGCCGGATCGGCAAAGCGGGACTCGTGCGGAAAGGTGTAGTTTTCCAGCCAGGGCAGCAGGCCGTCGGCGGGCGAGCCGATCACGTCGGTCTGCGGAAAATGCACGTGCATGTCGACGAACCCCGGCGCGATGATGCGGCCGGGCCAATGCACCACCGGCCATTGCGCGTAATGGGCCGCCAGGGTGTTCCAGGCGCCTGCGGCCTGGACGCGCTGGCGCCCTTGGGCATCGGGGCCGATGGCCAGCAGGCCGTCTTCTTCATACAGGGCCGAATGGTCGTCGGCGAAACGCAGCAGGCCGGAGCGGTAGATTTGCATGGCGGCAGCTTAACGCCGGGCGCGGCGCCTTTCATGCGCCGCAGCGCATGGGGCCCATACCGGCGGCGCTACACCGCCACCCGCTCCCGGGGCGGCAACGCCTCGCGGTCTCCGACCGCCGTCGGGGCGGCAGAGCGGCCCAGCTGCCCCGCGATGCGCTGGGCGTGCAGCAAAAGCCGCTCGATGGCAGACACGTAGAACAGCGCGCCCTGGGTCAGCGCCCCGATGGCGAACAGGCCGGGCTGGCCCAGCACCTGAAGGCTTTGGGCATCGATCGCGATGCCGCCCAGTTCGTGCTGGCGGATCAGGCCGCGGTCGATGAGGTTCTCGATGAGCGGCGAATCGATGCGCGCCAGGTTACCGGCCACGCCGGTCGCATCCAGGATGCCGTCGAGCGCCAGCGTTCCGCCGGCCAGCTCCACCTGGAATCCCGGCCGGCCCTCCGCCAGCCGGGTGGCCCGGTAGCCGGGGTGCACGGTCAGTTGGCCCGCCTGAAGCAGCGCCTGGACCTTGCGCGCGTTGTCCAGCGGCATCGGGTGCCGGTAGCTCATCCAAAGGCCCTGGTATTTGCGAAAGAACCGGCGCTTCTGGTCCGGACGCAGCGCGGTCCAGTAGCGGTCGATGTCCTCCTTGGTGGCGTCCAGCTGCAGCTGCCAGTCCCGCACGGCCTGGGCCGCCTCGATCTCCCGGCCGATGCGGACCAGGGGGTCGCGGATCGTCATGAGGCCCGGGTATTCGTGCCCACAAGGATGGCTTTCGCGGAACCAGCGCAGGAAGCCGCGCAGCGTGTCGCCCGCATAGCGGTGCTCGGGGCGCACCAGGGGGGTGGTGGGCAAGGCGCCGCGCACCAGGGGCAACTGGCCGGAATGGGAAAACATGTGGATGCGCTCCACACCGAGCCGGCCGAGCAGCAGCGCCATGTCGATGGCCGTGAGCTTGGTGCCCAGGATGCCGATGCGTGCGTTCCGCGGCAGCTCGGCCTTGATGGCGCCCAGGTCGTGGTACGGGTTCGCGTGGTAGTGCGCCACGCCCGGAAACGGCGAGCGCTTTTTGAGATGCCCCAGCGCCAGCACGACCTGGTCCACATGCCAGGCATGCTGGGCCGTGGCGACGTGAAAGCCACTGGCCCCGCGCTCGATGTCGGTCACCGCCTGCGCCACGCGCACCAGCTTCACGCCGCGTGCGGCGAACGCGCTCTCGGCCTGGTGGGCGACATCCTGCAGGTAGGCCCCCATGAGCGAGCGCCGCACGTATCCGCCGGGCGCTTCGGCCTGTCCCGCGCAGAGCTGCTGCAGCCAGCGGTCGAACCCGTCCGGCTCGCCGGTCCGTGCGCTCAGCAACGACGAAGCCATGTTGAGGATGAACTCGCCGTCGTTGGTGTCCCGGCCATAGGGCAGTCCCGGGCCGAACCCGCCGGACTCGTCGAACAGCAGCACCTCGGAAATCCCGGCATGGCCGCCCATGCGGCTCAGCGCTTGCGTGACGAGGGTGCCGCTGCAGCCGCCCCCGATGATGGCGATCCTGGCCATGGTCATGTCTCCTTCGCGGATGCGGTGCGCCGCCGCATCAGGCGGCACCACCGGCCAGGGCCAGGTCCGCCGCGCGATCCCGGGCCGCGGACACGGGGCGTGATGGGGAGCCATGCCGTGCGAAATGCTGGCGCAGCAGCATGTCGGCGCGCAGCGAGGCGGGAGCGGTCTGCAGCAGTGCCACCAGTTCGACCAGCGAAGCGGGCGCGCCTTCCAGGTAGCGGCGGATGGAGTGCCCGTCGTGCAGACGCACGGGGTCTTCCCGCAGCACCACGCCCGCCAGGCGGAGCAGCAGCTTCTTTTGCTCGCCCTTGCGCAAGATCCAGTGCGCGCTGCCGTAGCGGAACGCCTCGTCATCGCGGTGCGGCAGGAGCGGCGCCAGGCTCCAGAGCCCGTTGCCGCTGCCGCACAGGTAGTCCGGCGTGGTCGTGCCGGCCACGCTGCGCACATCGTTCAGCGCAGTGACGTCCACGGTGGGTGTGCCGAGCACGGACAGGTTCACATCGCAGGCCGACGCGAACGACAGGGCGACGGAGCGGTTGAAGATTTCCTCCTGCTCCTGCACCGAATAGCCCAGCCGTTGCAGGTCCGCCCGGGCGGCGTTGTCGATCTGCTGGATGGTCGCGATGCCGGAACTGTGCGCCAGGAAATGCAGCCGCACCAGGTCTTCGATGCCCTGGAAAGAGAGCCGCCCCGCCGGCTGCCCGTCGCGGTTCAGCGGCCGGCCCGCCGCATCGCGCTCCACCAGCCCGGTGGCAGTCCAGGCCAGCGCCCGCGGCAACGCGACCAGCCGGGGCAGCACCACGCGCTCGTAGATGAGGCGGGACGAGTGGCTGACCACCTGCGCATGCGCCTTCGTGTTGAGCGTGAAGCGGTTGTGCAGCATGCTGGATTCGATCAGCACGGTGCCGTCGGCATCGAGGCCCGCGTGCGCGATGCCGAGCACCTCGGCGGCGGCCTGCGTGCGCTCCAGGAACCGGGCAAACGTGGCCGTGAGCCCGGTGGAGAGCTTCAGCCCCTCCGGGTAGTGGGTGGTGGGCGTGCTCGGCAGGACGATCCATGCGCCGCGGGCGATGGCGCCCTGCACGGCCGCCACGTCCATGTCGATGGGCACCGCCAGGCCGCCGCTGCGCGGCGCGTCCCGGTACACCCGGATGCCGGCGCTCTTGGGCTCGGCCTCCGAATTGGCCCGCAGGGCCACCGCCCGCTCGTGGATGGCCTCGAACAGCACGGCCATGGCGGCGCTGTAGCCGGGCTCGCTGCGCACGGCGGTATGGACGATGTCGGTGCGGTCGTCCGTGTAGTGGCAAGGAATGGCGGTGAGGAATTCGAGAAACCGCCCCTGCGGCCCCTTGAACTGCGCAGGCGGCACCTGGAAGGCATGGGGCGGCAGGCCTGCTTCGGCGGCCATGGCCTGCAGCGCCGCGTCCCACCGGCCGCCAGGGCGCTGGCGCTCGGCCAGCAACTCGCGCACGAAGTTCAGGGCCTGCAGCGGATAGACGTGCCGGAACGCCGCCGCACCTTCACGGGGATAGCGGTCCCGCTCTTCTACAAAAAAGCGCGCGTACAGCCCATGGTCGCGCAGGGCCGCGAGCGCGAGGTCGCCCGCACCCGGTGCCTGCGGATCGGGCGGCAGGTGGTTGGCCGCGGCCTCCAGCGCGTCCAGGAACCGGGATTCCCGGGCCGCGTAGGCGGGCTGCAGCGGTGCCAGC
>NZ_BAAJYS010000066.1:0-16727 GCF_057543315.1 Acidovorax sp. KPB24-07 | reverse complement strand
TCCAGCACAATCAGTACTAGGGCATATTGCTATTAATTTAGTAGCAAATCGATGGCGCCTGCCTGCGTCGCCTCAAGGCGTGGAGGGCGCTTGACCGCCTGCCGCTGCCGGCTGCGGCAAATGGGCGCGCAGCAGCCATTGCACCTCCGCCACCGAAGGGCTGTCCGCATGCCGCGCCTGCAGGGTGGCGAGCACCTTGAGGGCCATGTCGGGGCGGTTCATGCCCTGCAGCAGCACGCGGGCGACCAGTTCGTAGGCCTTGGGCACCAGCGCATGCCCCTTGAAGCGCCGGTCGAACCCGCCCAGCAGCGCGATGGCCTGCCTAGCATCGCCGCCGTTCCACGCCGTGTTGGCCAGGGCCAGGGTGTGGCCTGGGTCCGAAATCACGAACTGGGCGTCGCGCTCGCGGCAGGTGACGAACGCCTTGAGCGCCTCGGTCGTCTGGCCCGCGTTCAGCAGCAGCGGGATGAAGCGCTGGGCATGCAGCAGCAGGGTGTCGGTCTTGTCGGTCAGCGCCAACACGCGGTGGTAGCGGCGCTGGGCGGGCAATTCATCCCCATGCATGCGCTGGTCTTCGTAGGCCGTGCCCAGGGCGCTGGCTAGGTCGCCGTCGGTGATCTGCTGGGCCACCAGCGCGTCGGTCGCCTCCTGCGCGATCTGCCGGGGCGTGCGCCGGTCGGGCGGGGCATCGTCGTCCAGCCCGCCGCCGGGCAGCAGGTCGATGCCGAAGGCCTCGTGGTTCTGGTACATGGCGTAGCCCAGCAGGCTGCACATCACCCAGCCGAAGTAGATGAACAGCCAGTTGCCCAGTGGCAGCAGCAGCCAGCCCTTGAACAGCGGCATCAGCAGCGCCAGCGCGATGGCCGCGCCCTGGCTGAGCAAAAACAGGAAAAAGCACAGCAGTCCATAGGGCCAGCCGATGATGCGCACCACGCCCCAGGCGGCGGCGGGGTTCAGCGACGCGAACAGGCTGCCCGTCTGCACCAGCAGGATCATGGTGGCCGGCAGCAGGAAGCTCACGGCCAGCCAGGCGAGTTCCGCCAGGCCCGTGCTGACCCGCTGCAGCCACCCCACCACGATGCCCTGCACGAGCAGGATGCCGAACAGCTTCCAGGGCAGGGCGGTCCACTCGTCGTCCAGCCGGTCGGGGAAATCCTCGGCGCGCTGCAGGCCACGCGAGCCCATCGCCACCACCTTGAAGCCGTAGCGCGACGCGGCCAGCAGGATGCCGACCTCGATCAGCAGCACGGCCAGCACGTCCGGCAGGAAGAACAGCACGCCGTACAGCATGCTGCACACGGCCAGCACGGTGCTGTAGAACAGCGGCTTGCGCTGCAGGGGGAAAGCGAAGAACTGGTTGAGCCGGTGCCAGAACGGCACGGGGCCCGCTGGGGCCTGGGAAGCGGAAGGCATGTCGATGGAAACCCGGCGGCCGGTGTTGGTGTAAATTTGTAAAAATTGTATGCTTGCGGAACGCAGGCCAGCACAATCGCTCACACGCCGCTGCAGTCCTTTTTGGAGTCGCCATGCATTCTCTTCGGGCTTTCCCGACGCGTTCCCTTGTGACCCTGGCCCTGGCCTGTGCGGGATTCGCCGCGCAGGCGAACCCCGCCGACTCTACCGCGCCGTCGGCTGCCGCCACGTCGCCCTCGGCCTATGCGCGCTGGCAGTCCAGCATGGACGCCTTCGCCGCAGCCGACAAGGAACGGCTCCCGCAGGCCGGCGGCGTCCTCTTCGTCGGCAGCTCGACCATCCGTTTCTGGACCGACGTGGCGGAGGACTTCCGCCAGTTGCCCGTGGTGATCAACCGCGGCTTCGGCGGCTCCACCATGGCGGACTGCAACCATTTCGTGAAAAACCTGGTGCTCCAGTACCGCCCGCGCCATGTGATGGTCTATGCCGGCGACAACGATCTGGCCGAGGGCCGCACGCCCGAGCAGATCCTGGAGAGCTTCCGCTCCTTCGTGCAGACCGTGCGCGCCGAACTCCCCGACACCCGCATCAGCTACATCTCCATCAAGCCCAGCCCTTCGCGCGTGGCGCTGATGCCCCAGATGCAGCAGGCCAACGCCCTGCTGGCGCAGTACGTGCGCACCGTGCCCAACAGCGATTACATCGACGTCTTCTCGGCCATGCTCGATGCCTCCGGGCAGCCGCGGGCAGAACTTTTCGGCCCCGACCGCCTGCACATGAACGATGCCGGCTACGACCTGTGGCGCACGGTGATCGGCGCGTTCGTGGCGCCGGCCCCCGCGATGCAGGCGGGCGGCGCTTCGCCCACTACCGCCACGGCCGCCATGCCTGCCGCCACGGTGGCCACCGGCAACCCCGCACTGGTGCGGGTGAGCACCGGGCGCTGAGCCGCATTCAGGTCGTCCTGGCCGGCGGCACTGGCACCGCTGGCTGCCGCGGCTGAGGGCGCGCCGCCTGCATCGGGCGCGGGCTGCACCGGGCGACCATCGTCGTTGGGCGGCTTGTCCACCCACAGGCTCACGCGGGCCACGGCATAGAGGGTGGCAAAACAGGCGATCAGCAGGGCGATGTCCTGCGGCCAGGGCCGCTCGTAGTCCGCTCCCATGAACACCAGGGTGAGCAGCACCACCACCAGGTGGGCGCAGAACACCGGCAGCGAGGCCGCGCCCAGGGTTTCCAGCCAGTGCTGGCGCGGCAGCTTCGCGGCCAGCGCCGGCCCGAAGCGGATGGTCAGTGCCGTGAGGGCCATCAGATCGATCAGGCGCAGCGGGCCCAGGGCCCATTTGTCGAACAGCAGGTTGAGTTGCGGGTTGGCGTCTCCGAACGGCACCTGGCCGACCACATGCCGCCACACCATGCACACCACGGCGATGGCGCCGGCCACCCACAGCGACCAGCGCGGGAACTCGAACGGCGGCGCCTCAGGGTCGTTGCGGCTCGCGCCCATCCACAGGCCCAGCACCCACAGGAACTGCCAACTCCACATCACGAAGGCGCCGGTTTCGGTGAAGGGGATCGGCATGGGCAGCACCGCCGCGAAGCCGTCATAGAACCAGCGCGACAGCCCGAACTGGGCCAGCACCCACAGCAGCACGCTGCCGGCCATGATCGGCGCCCAGCCGCGGCGCAGCGCGAACGTCATCAGCCAGGGGCTGGCCAGCATGAACAGCACGTACAGCGGCAGGATGTCCAGCAGCGGCGGTTCGTACACCAGCAGCAGCCCGCCCACCAGGGCCTCCAGCGGGTGCAGCAGGTAGAAGGTCATCATGCCCTTGATGGCGGGCTCGTCCACACGGATGCCGATGAAGGCGATCACCGTGAACAGGAACAGCAGCGTGGCCGCCTGGCAGCCATAGATCTTGAGGGCGCGGCGCCAGAAGGCCTGGCGCATGTCCGCCACGGTCTTGCGCCAGGCGAGCCGGCCGTAGACCATGCCGGCCATGTACGCCGAGAGCAGCACGAAGCCCTCGGCCGCCGAGACGAAGCCAAACGGCTGCCCCAGCGGCTGCGTGAGCCGGGTGGGCAGGTGCGTGACGGTCATCAGGGCGAGCATCAGGCCCCGGACGGCATCGATTTCCCAGCGGCGGGTGGAGGAGGGGGGTGGCATGGGCGCGCCCGGGGTGGAATTGAAACCATTCTCACGGACGGAGTGGGCTGGGCGGTGTAGGCCATTTACAACTGCGTCACTGCGCTGGTGGTTCGCCGCCTGCCGATGGGCTACGCTGCCGGGTTCGAGCGGGTACTGGTCCGGTGGGTCGGCCCGTCGCCGTTTTTGCAAAAGCCATGACAACAACAACGCATTCCTTCCGCGCCCTGGCGCTGGCCGTGGCCCTCGGCGCGGCCGCGCAGGCCCACGCGCTGTCCATCATCAGCTTCTCGCCCCAGGGCGAGGTGTCCCGCGTCCGGCAGGCGGTGGCCAAGTTCGACGGCCCGGCGGTCAATTTCGGCGACCCCAAGGCCCCGGCCCCGCTCTCCGTGAGCTGCTCCGACGCCGAAGCCGGCCAGGGCACGGGCCGCTGGACCAGCGAGCGCGAATGGGTCTACGACTTCAAGGGCGACCTGCCGCCCGGCGTGCGCTGCACGGCCCAGGTGAAGTCGGGGTTCAAATCGGCCGCCGGCGCCGAGCTGTCGGGCACGAAGAGCTATGCATTCAATACCGGCGGCCCGTACGTCCAGAACATCCGCCCCGGCACCTACCAGCCCATCGACGAAGAGCAGTTCTTCATGCTGCAGTTGAACGGCCCGGCGACCCTGGCCAGCGTGCAGGCCAACGTCTGGTGCGTGGCCGATGGCGTGGGCGAGCGGGTTCCGGTGCGCCTGATCGAAGGCGCCCAGCGCGAGGGGCTGCTGGCCTCCCAGGGCCTGGACAAAACAGCCGCCAAGGAGCCGCTCAAATACGTCACCCTGGCCTGCAACCGGCGGTTGACCTCGGGCGGGCGGGTGCAACTCGTCTTCGGCAAGGGCGTGGCCACGCCGAGCGGCGTCGGCAACACCATCGAAAAGCGCTACGAGTACAAGGTGCGCGAGCCCTTCGCCGCCGATTTCCGCTGCGAGCGCGAGAACGCCCAGTCGGCCTGCCTGCCGATCCGCCCGATGTTCCTGTCGTTCAACGCACCCGTGCCGCGCAAGCTGGCCGAGGCGGTGCGCCTGCGCTCGGACAAGGAAACGCTCAAGCCCCGGATCGACGGTGAGGGCGATGGCGACACCGTGGTGAACGGCGTGCGCTTCGACCCGCCCTTCACGGCGCAGACGGCCTTCACGGTGCAATTGCCCAAGGACTTCAAGGACGCCTCGGGCCGCACGCTGCGCAATGCCGACAGCTTCCCGCTCAAGGTGGGAACGGGGGCCATGCCGCCCCTGGCCAAGTTCGCCGCCTCGCCATTCGGCGTGGTGGAGCGCTATGCGGAGGGCCCCAAGGAGCCCGCCTTGCTGCCCGTGACCTTGCGCAACGTCGAGGCCGCGCTCAAGGTCCAGGGCCTGGACGCCGGCAAGCCCGCCGATGGCGCGGCGCCCGCCAAGGTGAGCACCCTGCAGCCCGGCAGCGACGCCGACATCATTGCCTGGTACCGCAAGGTGCGCCGCTACGACGGCTACTTAGTGAGCCGCAAGAGCGCCCGCCGCGACGTGAAGGGCGCGCTGCCCGCTGCGCTGGAGAGCGACAGCAGCGAGTACGTGCAGTCGCGCATGGTCTCGCTGCTGTCCGGCCAGGGCGGCGTGAAGACGCTGGACCTGCCCAAGCCGGTCAACAACGACCCGCGGCCCTTCGAGGTGGTGGGCATTCCGCTGCCCACGGGCTTCCATGTGGTGGAGATCGCCTCGCCGCTGCTCGGCAAGTCGCTGCTGGACGAACGCCACGGCGAAGGCCGCACCATGTATGTGCGCACCTCGGCGCTGGTGACCAATCTGGGGGTTCATTTCAAGCTCGGCCGCGAGAATTCGGCCGCCTGGGTGACCACGCTGGACAAGGGCCAGGTGGTGGCGGGCGCCAAGGTGCGCGTGTCCGACTGCAACGGCCGCGAACTGGCCACGGGCACCACCAATGCGCAGGGCGTGGCGCTGTTCGACGGCCTCTCGCCCGAGCCGCCGTCGTGCCAGGGTGACGATGGCGGCGAGCAGGCCTACTTCGTGAGTGCGCGCGCTCCGGGCGCCGATGGCGCGCAGGACATGGCCTTCACCTGGAGCGACTGGCAGCGCGGCATCGAGCCCTGGCGCTTCAACCTGCCCACCAGCATGGAGCCCCGCCCCGACGAGCGGGCCCACACCGTGTTCGACCGCACGCTGCTGCGCGCCGGCGAAACCGTGTCGATGAAGCACCTGTTGCGCACCGAGAACCGCAAGGGTTTCGGCCTGCCGGACGAGCAGCCCGACACCCTGGTCATCACCCACGTGGGCAGCGGCCAGCAATACACGCAGGACCTCACCTGGCGCAAGACCGCCACGGGTGGCCTGAGCGCCGAGAACACCTTCGCCGTGCCCCCTGCCGCCAAGCTCGGCGTGTACCAGGTGCAGCTGCAGGGTGGCTCGCACAGCCGCAACAGCTTCGAATCGGGCCAGTTCCGGGTCGAGGAGTTCCGCCTGCCCGTGCTGGAAGGCCGCATCACGCCCACCGACAAGAAGCCCCTGGTGCGCGTGCGCTCGGTGCCCACCGACGTGCAGGTGAACTACGTGGCCGGTGGCGGCGCCGCCAACCTGCCCGTGCGCGTGTCGGCGCTGGTGCGCGGCAAATCCGCCCAGTGGAGCGATTTCGACGCCTTCAGCTTCATGCCCCCCAACCAGCGCGGCGCGCAGTCGCAAAGCCACAGCGACGACGAAGAGGCGGCCGCCGGCCAGGACGCCCGCGTCATCGCCGACAAGCTCGCGCTGACGCTGGACAAGAACGGGGCCGGCAAGCTGTCCATCGACAACGTGCCCCTGGCGCGCCGGCCACAGGAGCTGGTGCTGGAGGCCACCTACGCCGACCCGAGCGGCGAGGTGCAGACGCTGCGCAGCACGCAGACCCTGTGGCCTGCCGCCGTGGTGGCCGGCATCAAGACCGAAGGCTGGGTCTCCGCCGCGCAGAAGATCCGCTTCCAGGCGCTCGCGCTGGGGCTGGACGGCAAGGTGCAGGAGGGCGTTCCGCTGCAGGTGCAGGCCATCGCCCGCATCACCACCACCAGCCGCAAGCGCATGGTGGGCGGCTTCTACAGCTACGACAACAAGACCGAAACCAAAGACCTGGGCACCGTCTGCACGGGCAAGAGCGATTCGCGCGGCCTGCTGCTGTGCGAGACCAAGCTCGAAGAAGCCGGCGAAGTGGAGCTGGTGGCCACCGCGCGCGACAAGGACGGCAACACGTCCGAGGCAGCCTCGTCCGTCTGGGTCACGCGCCAGGGCGAGATCTGGTTCGGCGGCGAAGACCACGACCGCATCGACCTGCTGCCCGAAAAGAAAACCTACCAGCCCGGCGAGACCGCCAAGCTGCAGGTGCGCATGCCGTTTCGCCAGGCCACGGCGCTGGTGAGCGTGGAGCGCGAAGGCATCATCGACACGCGCGTGGTGCAGCTCAACGGCCAGGACCCGACCGTGCAGGTCAAGATCGAGGAGGGCTGGGGCCCCAACGTCTATGTGAGCGTGCTGGCCCTGCGCGGCCGCCTGCGCGAGGTGCCGTGGTACAGCTTTTTCACCTGGGGCTTCAAGGCGCCGACCGAGTGGTGGAGCGCCTTCTGGTACGAGGGCAAGGAATACGTCGCGCCCACCGCCATGGTCGATCTGTCCAAGCCCGCCTACCGCCTGGGCGTGGCCGAGATCCGCGTGGGCACGCAGGCCCACCAGATCCAGGTGAAGGTGGTGGCCGACAAGGAAAGCTACCCCGTGCGCGGCAAGGCGCAGGTCACCATCACCGCCACGCTGCCCGGTGGCAAGCCTGCGGCCGGCGCCGAGGTGGCCCTGGCCGCCGTGGACCAGGCGCTGCTGGAGCTGATGCCCAACACCAGCTGGAACCTGCTCGATGCCATGCTGCAGCGCCGCTCCTGGGGCGTTCAGACCTCCACCGCGCAGATGGAAATCATCGGCCGGCGCCATTACGGCCGCAAGGCCGTGCCAGCGGGCGGCGGGGGCGGCCACAGCCAGGCGCGCGAGTTGCTCGACACGCTGCTGCTGTGGCAGCCCGCGATCCAGCTCGATGCCAACGGCCAGGCCAAGGTGACCGTGCCGCTCAACGATGCACTCACCACGTTCAAGATCGTGGCCGTCGCCGATGCCGGCACGGGCCTGTTCGGCACCGGCGCGACCCAGATCCGCGCCACGCAGGACCTGCAGATCATCAGCGGCCTGCCGCCGCTGGTGCGCGAGGACGATCAGTTCCGCGCCCAGATCACCCTGCGCAACACGACCCAGGCCGCGATGAAGGTGGAGGTGGCCGCCCGCGCCACCCTGCTGCAGCTGGACAAGCAGAGCGTGGACATCCCGCCCGGCGAATCCCGCGAGGTGGCCTGGACCGTGACCGCCCCCGCGCAGCTGGCGCAGACGCGCACCGAGGCGATCCTGTGGGAGATCGAAGCCCGTGACACCGCGGGCGCCAACGGCGCGCGCGACGCGCTCAAGGCCACCCAGCGCATCATCCCCGCGGTGCCGCTCACGGTGCAGCAGGCCACGCTGGTGCAGGTGGATGGCAGCTTCAACCTGGACGTGAACCCGCCGGCCGATGCGCTGCCGGGCCGCGGCGGGCTGAAGATGTCGCTGCAGCCCAAGCTGGCCGAAGGCCTGCCCGGCGTGCGCGACTGGTTCGCCAACTACCCCTTCGCTTGCCTGGAGCAAAAGACCAGCAAGGCCGTGGGCCTGCGCGACGGCACCCTCTGGCAGACCGTGGTGGCGCAATTGCCCACCTACCTGGACGCCGATGGCCTGGCCAACTACTTCCCGCCCCAGGCCGGCAGCGCCAACCGGGGCAGCGACACGCTCACGGCCTACCTGCTGTCGGCGGCGCACGAAGCCGCCAGCCTGCACCCCGAGTTCGCCCTGCCGGACGAGGCCCGTGCCGCCATGGAGCGCGGTCTGACCGCGTTCGTGGAAGGGCGCATCCAGCGCGACTTCTGGAGCCCGCGCAAGGACCTGGACATGCGCAAGATCGCGGCCATCGAGGCGCTGTCGCGCTACGGCAAGGCCTCCGGCCGCATGCTGGGCAGCGTCACCATCGCGCCCAACCAGTGGCCCACGCACACGGTGATCGACTGGCTGAACATCCTCAAGCGCGTGAACGACGTGCCCCAGCGGGACCAGCGGCTGGCCGAGGCCACGCAGGTGCTGAAGGCCCGCCTGAGCTACCAGGGCACCAAAGTCATCTTCAGCACCGAGCGCGACGACTACTGGTGGTGGCTGATGCAGAACGGTGACGTCAACACCGCCCGCCTCATGCTCGCGGTGATGGACGACCCGGCCTGGAAGGACGACATGGGTCGCCTGGCCAACGGCTTCATCAGCCGCCAGCAGAACGGCGCATGGCACACCACCACCGCCAACCTGTGGGGCGGACTGGCGCTGGAGAAATTCAGCGCCAAGTTCGAGGCCACGCCCGTCGCGGGCCTCACCCGCGCGGCCCTGGGCAGTGGCAACGCCAGCGTGGACTGGGCGAAGGTCGAGCGCGTGAAGGCGAGCGACGCCACGGGCGCTGCGCACCAGACCACCTGGTTCGGCGCACCCGCATCGCCCGGCAACTTCAAGAACAACAGCATGTTCCTGCCCTGGTCGCCCACGGGCGGCAAGGAGAACCTGGCGGTCACCCACCAGGGCACCGGAAAGCCATGGCTCACGCTGCAGTCGGTCGCGGCCATCCAGCTCAAGGCGCCGTTCGCGGCCGGCTACGCCATCAAGAAGACCATCACCCCGGTCGAGCAGGCCGTGCCCGGCAAGTACACGCGCGGCGACGTGCTGCGCGTGACGCTGGAGGTGAACGCCAGCGCCGACATGACCTGGGTGGCCCTGACCGACCCGATCCCGGGCGGCGCCACCATCCTGGGCAGCGGCCTGGGGCGCGATTCCGAGATCGCCACGCAGGGCGAGAAGCGCTCGGGCAGCGCCTGGGCGGCCTTCGAGGAGCGCAGCTTCGAGGCCTACCGCAGCTACTACGAGTACCTGCCCAAGGGCACCATCAAGGCGGAATACACCGTGCGGCTGAACAACGTGGGCGACTTCGCACTGCCCCCGAGCCGCGTGGAAGCCATGTACGCGCCCGAGATGTTCGGCGAGACGCCCAACGCCCGGGTGAAGGTGGAAGCCGCCGCCCGCTGAGCGGGCTGTGCGCGCTGCACACGCTTGCCCATGCCATGGGCCCGGCCGATCCTGGGTGTGCTGCTGTTCGCCGCAGCCAACGGCGGCATGCCGACCTCGCAGGCCGCCGGGGTCTGCCCCGCGCAACCCGGCCAGCCCTTGCGGCAGGTCGATGTGTTCGACGGCCCGGTCGAAGACCTGGCAACCCTGGTGCCCGACGTCGCGAAGGAGCGCGCGGGGCACTGGCAGCTCGGGTACGTGTATGCGGCGGGGCGCACCGTCAACGTGCGCTGCCATTACGCCGATGCGCGCACGGTGGATGTTGAATTGACCCAGAAAGTGGAACGCTGCGACTACCGCATCGACGCCCGCAAGACGCTCGATCTGCGCTGCAAGTAAGCCGTTCGAGAAGCCGGCGCGGCAACGTTAAGCGCCTGGGCTATCACATCCCGCTCCCCTCGCCAACTGCCCCTTTCGAGCGGTTGTGGTTTGCCCGTCGCACCTCTCGTGCGAAGCGCTTGCTACGGCTGAGCCCCCCTCGGAGAATGCGCAGGCCATGCTGGCGCGCCCCTCAGCGAAATGCGCTGCCAGGGCACGATGCCGTGCTGGCGGACAGGCATGTTTCGAACACTTGGGGGACACGATGCGCAAGATGAATTTTCCGATGCTTGCATCGGCGGCGGTGATGGCCATGGCGGCGTCGGTACCCGCGGGGGCCCAGACGCCGCTGCGGGCCTGGAACACCCACCCCGACGGCTACCCGGTCACCGAGGCGATGAAAAGCTTCATCAGCGAGGTGGAAGCCTCCACCCAGGGCCGCTACACCATCAAGCTGTTTTCCGATGCGGTGCTGGGCGATCAGGGCAAGGCGGTCACGATGATGAAGGCCGGCGAGATCGACCTGGCCGAATTCAACCTGGGCCCGCTGGCCGAGGCCGCGCCGGGCCTGCAGGCGTTCAACCTGCCCTTCCTGTTCGGCGATGCCGCCCACATGTTCCGCTACCTCGACGGCGCCATGGGCGAGCGCCTGTCCGAGAAGCTGAAGGCCTCCGGCTTCGTGGTCCTGGGCTGGTACAACGGCGGCGCGCGCTCGTTCTACTGCGCCAACAAGCCGATCACCCGGCGCGAAGACCTGGCTGGCCAGCGGGTGCGCGTGCAGCAGTCGGAAACCTCCATCGAGATGGTGAAGCTGCTCGGCGCCACCCCCGTGGTCGTCCCCTACAAGGAAGTGCTCGACAGCTTTCGCAACGGCACCATCGATTGCGCCGAGGGCAACCTGGTCTCCTACGAATCGACCGGCCACTACAAGCTGGCCAAATACATGCTGCTGGACCAGCACACCATCTCGCCCGAGGCCCTGGTGGTGTCCACCAAGCTCTGGAACCGGCTGAGCGCGCAGGACCAGCAGACCTTCCAGAAAGCGGGCAAGGCCTCCGCCGTGCTGATGCGCAACCTGTGGGAAAAGCGGGTGGTCTCGGCCCGTGCGAATGTGGCCAGGGAAGGCGTGCAGTTCGTGACTGTGTCCGACTTCTCTCCCTATGTGCGCCGCATGGCGCCGCTGTACAAGAAGTACACCGACAACCCCGACGTCCGGGGCGATCTGCTCACCATCATCTCCAACCAGTGAGCACCGCCCGGCCCCGGCGCAGGGCGCCCGGGGCCGGGCTCGGGCCTGTTACTGGACGACCGTGGCGCGCGGCGTGCCGTGCACGGTCCGCCGGCCCTTGAGCAGCGCGATCAGGACGTGCACCCCGAAGGCCACCGCCAGCAAGATCAAGGCGCCCAGGCCCCACAAGGCCCAGGCCAGCACGGTCACGGCGCCGGCCAAGGCGGGCACGGTGTCCAGCGCCGCCTGAACCATCGGGCCGGCGGAGGCGATCATGGCCGCCAACTCCCGGGCCAGCTCGGGCGGTATCCAGCCCCTGATCCACTCCGGCAGCACCACGGCATTCATGGCAGACGTGCCCCCGGCCAGCGCGCCTGCGCTGGACACCGCCCAGACCGCCATGGCATGCATGCCCCAGCAGGCCAGCGACCAGAGAGCGAGAAGCGATAGAGAGAGAAACCAGCTGATGGCATAAAACATGGAGGTTGTCCTTTCGAATGGGCGAGCGCCCAGTATGGCCATGGCGGCATTCGATGGACACCAGCTTTTATCGAACATAGCATTCGGTTTTTTCGATCCGGGGGCCGCATGTTGAACTACCGCCATCTCTACTATTTCTGGATGGTCGCCAAGGAAGGCGGCTTCGCCCGCGCCGCGGACCGCCTGGAGATGGCGGTGCAGACCATCAGCGCGCAGGTGCGGGATCTGGAAAAGGACCTGGGCCACCAGTTGCTCAAGCCCTCGGGCCGAGGCATGGTGCTGACCGAGGCGGGCCAGGCGGCCTATGCGCGGGCGGAAGAGATCTTCCAGTTGGGGCAGGGCATTCCCGACGAGGTGCGGGAGGCGGCCAGCGCCAAGGTCGCCCGGCTGTCGGTGGGGTTGTCGGACGGCATTTCCAAGCTGGCGGCGCATGCCCTGCTGGAGCCGGTGCTCGCCACGCCCCACCTTCGCCTGGTGTGCCACGAGGGCGAGTTCGACGAGCTGCTGTCCGAGCTGGCCCTGCACCAGCTGGACGTGGTGCTGGCCGGGCAGGCCGCGCCGCGCAATCCCACCCAGCGCCTGACCAGCGAGCGGATCGCGCGGTCCACGCTGCAGTGGTATGGGCCGGCCTCGCTGGTCAGGAAACACGCGCGCGACCGGTTCCCCCAGTCGCTGCAGGACCTTCCCGTGCTGTTGCCCACGTCCCATTCGCCGTTGCGGTCCACGCTGGACCATTGGTTCGAGGAAATTGGCGTGCGGCCCCAGGTGGTGGGTGAGTTCGAAGACAGCGCGCTGCTCGCGGTCTTCGCGGCCCGCGGGCTCGGGGTGTTCCCCGTGAGCCAGCTGGGCGCGCAGGACGTGGGGCTGGTGCGGGGCCTGCGCCTGCTGGGCGATTGCCCCGACATCGGCGAGGAGGTGCACGCCATCTGGTCGCGGCGCGGGCAGCACCATCCGCTGGTGCGCCAGATGGTCGCGGCGGCCCACGCGGTGGCCGCGGCCTAGCCTTCGACGGGCCCGTGCGCTGACCTGTTCAAAGGCCGGCTGCGACCGGCGCGGCCTTGGGCGCATCGGATGCCTCGCCCATGCGCCAGTGCTTGAGCGCGGCTTCCATGATCCAGGCCTCGGCGGCCGCTAGGTGGTGGTCCGCGGTCGCCGCCGTGCAGGCGAAGTGCAGCACGCGCTGCTGCAGTTCGGGTTCGGTCACCTCGGCCATCAGGGCGGCCAGGGCGGCTTCGTCGAGGTTGCCGGTCAGCAGGCGGCGCTCGCGCGCCCCCATCAAGAGGTCTTCGCACAGCGCGTGCAGCACCTGGGCGAAGTCGCCGGGCGCCAGTCCGAGTTCGCGTTCGATGTCCAGCCGCTGCAGGGCGTCCGTTTCCGATCGGCTGACGTGGCCGTCCGAGATCAGCAGCAGGCCGACGATCCGGGCCGCTGCTTCGGGGCTGTTGGTGGGGTAGCTGCGCATGGGGGTGTTCCTTTGTGAAGTGTTGTGGGGGCGAGCGGTGTTGGGCGAGCAGGCCGCGTCAATCGCGGTAGCGGCGGTGGCGCGTCGGCTGCGCAGGGTGTGCGGCGTCGATCCGCACGGGAACGCGCACCGGTGCACGCAACGCGCCGCTGCCGTGCGACACCTGCTGCAGCCAAAGCAGGGCCCGGGCGCGCAGGGAGGAGAGCAGGTGGGAGACAAGAGGCAATGGCTTCATGGGGCGATTCATCGGGGTTTCCTGTGGTGGTAACAGCCTTGAATGTGCGGCCGGGTGGCCAATGGAAGAAGCAGGTTTTCTGAGATGGCTGCATCGGTTTACCCGAAACCTTGAGACTGACGGGCTGGCTGCAAGGCAGCAGGTTTTTCAGAGGGTGTTGGCAGGGGAAAACTGCTGTGTCCCTGCAGGCGCGCGGGCTAAGGTGACTGCTCCAACGAAGGAGAACGCTGATGCAGATTTTTTTCCAGTCCCGCCATCCCGAAGCGACCGCGATGCGCGATACCGTCGATCGCCGCGTGCGCTTCGTGCTCCGGCGCCTGAGTGCGCAGGTGCCGCGTGCCGATATTCAGCTGGCCGACGTGAACGGCCCCCGGGGCGGGGTGGACAAGCGCTGCCGGATCGAGCTGCGCACCGACGGCGCGGGCCCCGTGGTGGTCTCGTCGGTGGCCAGGGACTGGCGCACCGCGCTTGACGAAGCCCTGGCCCGCGCGGCCCGGCATGTGCTGCGCGTGTGGCGCCGCGCGAACGCGGCCCGCAGGCCGAGCCGGCGCGCGCCTGAGATCGGCCCATGACGGCCTGCCGGAGAGCCTTGGGGCTATACCCCACCGCGTGCCGTTCGGCTCGGGCGCTGAGCAAATTTGAGGATTGAAACATTGCCTCACCACAAAGATCGACAAGCCTGCGCCGCCGGCGCGGCCGACAGATATAAATCCGCCGTGTCCATCGATTCTGAAAGGGAGTTTCATGAAGCAACTATTGGCCCGCTGCGTTCTCGCGGCGGCGATCGTCCTGCCGGTGGCGGCCCACGCCCAGGTGCCGGTGGTGGAGCAGCCGGACCATGAGCAACTGCTCATGAGCCACGACTGGCGGCTGGCGTGGAACAAGCGGCTGGTCTACAACTTCTGGCGCGAGGTGTTCGAGGCGGGCCACATGGACCTGGCGCCCAAGTACATGGCCGAAGACTACATCCAGCACAACCCCACGGTGGCCACGGGCCGCGCGGCCTTCATCGCCTTTTTCTCGCAGTTCGTGCCGCCCACGCCCATCGAGCCGCGCGTGAAGGCGCCTTTGGTGGCGATCACGGCCGAAGGCGACAAGGTCATTTTGAGCTTCGTGCGCGAAATGACGGACCCGCAGGACCCGACCAAGAAATACACGACGACCTGGTTCGACATGTTCCGCATCGAGAACGGCAAGATCGCCGAGCACTGGGACGCGGCCACCAAGAACTGACGACGCGGTCGCCACGACGGACCCCGGGCGCGGCGCGCGGCCACGCAAAGTGGCCCGCGCTGCGGCCCGTCAGTCCAGCGGCCAGAACCAGATTTCCTTGGAATCGAAATAGCAGGCCGAGCTGCAGACGGCCGCCGCGTTGGTGGACTCCACCAGATCGATGTGGCCGCCGTTGTAGCTGGCCATCTTCCAGAAGAAGATCACGCCGCGCTTTCCCTGGATCTTTGCCTGCACGTTGTCGGGCGTGAGGATCTGCGGGTAGCCCAATACGCCGCGCTGCATGAGCTGGTCGGCCAGCAATTTGGCGCCCGGCTCCACGAACCGGCCTTTGAGTGGGCCCTCCTTGATCTTCAGGCGCCCGGTGATGCCGGTGCCCGACTTCAGCAGCGCCAGGCTCATGCGGACCGCGCAGGTATTTTCGTAGCCGGCGTTCTGCCGCTTCAGCTGGCCCATGTCGTATCCGATCTCGCGGTACACGCTGTCGCCGTCCATGAACCGGGCCGGCTGCATGCGGTCGGAGGAATAGTGGTGGGACTTGAGGTTCTCGAAGATGGGCTTGGTCAACGCGGGCTCCGGCAGGGGAATTGCTTGGACAGGATGGCGACCAGGGTTTTGGAGGCGCGTTGCTGCAGGGCCGGGCCTTCGACCTTCTTCAGCTCGGTGAACAGGCGCTCGTCGATGGTGATGGTCTTGAGCGTGGGGTAGCCGCACCACGCATGCCCCTCGGTGGCGTCGAGCACGCCCGTGAGGTAGAGCTCGGCCTGCTGCCGCACCTGCGGAGTCTGGCTGACGTAGGCCTGCCGGAAATCGTCCGTCGTGATCTGCGTGTTGTTGATCATCGCGTTCTGCGTGGTGGGCAGCGGGGCCGACAGGCGCGGCGGCATGGCTTGGGCGAACGCGGTGCTGCCGGCCAGGCCGGCGGCGGTTGCCATGGCAGCGGCCAGGAAGCGGGGTGCGGTAAAGCAAGGCAAAGCAGTGGCCTTTCAAAGGGGTGGTGCGCAGGTGCGGGGCGTGTGCCGCACGGTTCAGAAGGGCGCATGGAGGGCCCGCCAGCGCAGCGCGGGCTGCGGCCCGGAGCACGGCGAACATGAAAGCGGGAGGTCCCCTGGGGCATGGCACCAAGGCCCGCCGGAGAGGACCCGCCAGCTGGCTCCGTGACCAATGCCGGAGCGAAGTGGCGTTGCGCCAAAGGTTACACGAGGGTGCGGCGCAGTGCGCGAAAGTCCCCAGGGTCCGTTCGGGTCCTGCGCGGCGCGCGGCGGCTTCTGCGCGAGAATCGGAAGGGCCCGCCCTGCGTCTGCGATCCGGGGTGTGGCCATCGCCCGGTGCAACGCCGGGTGGGACGGCGTCACGGGAGGAGGCGACAATCCCCGGTCGCCGCCGGCCTGCGGGCTGGCCTCCGCTCTCTTTTTCTCCGACCCATCCTCCTTCTTCCCATGCCCATGGACTTTCTCGCGGTAGTGCGCAGCATCGCCACCTGGCGTCGCAATGGGCGGGGCCGCCGCGAGGCCTCCACCGGTATCGGCACCGCCACCGTCCGCCATGGCGCAGTGGCCGTGGGGCGGGTGCTGCTCGCGCTGGGTCTGGCCGGCATCGCCGCCCCGGCCGCCTGGGCCTTGCCCACCTTCAACGAGGTGCGTGCGGACTATCGCCCCTCCGACACGCTGGTGCTCTCGCGCGAGGGCGAGGTGCTGCAGCGCCTGCGCACCGATGCCACCGTGCGGCGCGGCCAATGGGTGCCGCTGGCCGAGGTGTCGCCCGCGCTGCGCACGGCGCTGCTGCTCAGCGAGGACAAGCGCTTTTACGAGCACAGCGGCGTGGACTGGCACGCGGTGTCGGCCGCCGCCTGGGGCAACCTGTGGAACCAGCGCACGCGCGGCGCCAGCACGCTGACCATGCAATTGGCCGGCCTGCTCGACGGCGACTGGCGCCAGGGCGCGGGCGGGCGCAGCGTGGTGCAAAAGCTGGGGCAGACCGTGGCCGCCCAGGTGCTG
>NZ_BAAJYS010000065.1:0-17323 GCF_057543315.1 Acidovorax sp. KPB24-07 | reverse complement strand
CCCCCCCCTCGCCCGCCAGCCGGCGGCGCGCCTGCGCGATGGCATCGAACTCCAGCCGCCCGCCGCCGATGGTGCCGGCCAGGCCATCGGCCAGCACGGCCATCCACGCACCGCTTTCGCGCGGCACCGAGCCTTGGGTAGACTCCACCTCCACCATGCAGGCCGGGCCGTGCGCCAAGCCCTCCAGCAAACGATGCAACGCCGCCATCACCATCCGAGTCCTCCGGTACGCCCCGCGCAACGGCAGCACGGGCACCGCACAGCATAGCCACAGCGAGACCTGCCCATGCCCACCCCTTCTCCTGAACGGCTTCCTCGCCGGCCGCGCGGCCGGTGGCTGGCGGCCAGCGTCATGGCCGCCCTGGCATCCCTCATCGCGGCCTGCCGGTCGTCGGGACCGGAACCGGCACCCCCGCCCGCCAAGGCCGCGTCGGACACCAGCAGCCCGCTGGAGAAGGAGGTGGTGGGCCCGGTGCCTGCCGAGCAAGGCTCCGCGCGCCCCTCGGCCGCCGAAACGCCCCGCGCCTACCGCCAGGACGCCGCCACCCACCTGTACGGCCTGAACGCCCACCGCATCTACAAGGGCAAGCTGCCGCCCTTGCTGTACGCCATCGGCACGCTGCAGGTGGACATCGACCGCGCCGGCCGCGTGACCCGGCTGAACTGGATGCGCGCGCCGCGCCATGCGCCCGAGGTGATCGCCGAGATCGAGCGCACCGTGCGCGCCGCCGCGCCCTACCCCGTGCCTTCGCGGATGGGCAAGGTCACCTACACCGACACCTGGCTGTGGCACAAGTCCGGGCGCTTCCAGCTCGACACGCTGACCGAGGGCCAGCTCTGAGCCGGGCTTTCATGCGCGCTCAGGAGCCGCGGTAGGTGGAATAGCTCCACGGGCTGACCAGCAGCGGCACGTGGTAGTGCTGGTCCGCGTGGGCCACGCCGAAGTCCAGGCTCACTTGGTTCAGGAAGTTCGGCTCGGGCAGTTGCACCCCCCGGCTGCGGAAATAGCCCGCCACGTCGAACGTGAGGCGGTAGGTGCCCGCGCGCAGGCTGGCGTTGTCGAACAGCGGCGCATCGGTGCGGCCATCGGCGTTGAGCACCAGCCGCTGCAGGAGCGTGGCGGCCTCGCCATGGGTGGCATACAGGGCCACGGCCATGCCCGCCGCGGGGCATCCGTGCATGGTGTCGAGAACGTGGGTGCTGAGGCCCATGGGCCATCTCCTTGGGGTGGATTGAAGGGATCGGAAACCGCCCCCGCCGGCAGCGCGGCGAGCGGACGACCCGCCGAGTATGCATGGCCGCCATGGCCCGCACGGCGCGCCTGGCTCCTACCCCACGCAATGGGTCCGAATATCTTTCGGACATTTACAAAAATGCTTTTCGGCATACAAATCTCGGCGATTTTCCTGCCATGGCTTGGATATCATCGCCACGCTTGAATTTTCAAGCCGATATATTCAAAACCATGAATGGAGGTTTTTCCAATGCAACGCCTTGCCGCCGTTTTACTGGCTTCTTCGCTTTCCCTGATGGCCCTGCCGGCCAGCGCCAAAAGCCGGCTCGATAATCCGGCCGACATCCAGCAGGCGCTGGCCGCCGGGGACGCGGTGTCGGTCGCCATCGACCTCTCGCTGTGCACCCCCAACTCCGCCAACGCCACCCCGAGCCGCACGCGCGGCGGCCTGCGCATCGAGGCCTACCGCATCGTCGAAGACGGCACGCTGTCCTTCAGCGACGCCCATTTCACCGTCGCGCGCGACGGCCTGCCGATCCAGCAGCTGCTGCGCTACCAGGTGCGCCCGGACGGCACCATCGACTTCACCATGTTCGTCTTCGACCTGCCCGGCTACCAGCAGCGCGCCGAACCGCTGGCCTACCGCTGCGCGATCAACCAGGGCCTGCGCTTTCACGCCGATTAATCCCACCAAGGATTGACAAAGCACACCGCCCCGCCGATCCCAACGATCGGCGGGGCGGTGCAGGGTGATTTTCAAACCGCTGCCGCCCCATATTCAGGGCGGCATTTTTTCGGATTATCGAAGCCGTTGAAAGCCCGCCGCGTCAACGCGCCGCGCAGAAACCGAATTCCGCCTTCGCGCCGGGGGCCAGCGTCTTGTTCCAGTCCACGCCCGAAGCGTGGAGCGTGCTGCCCGATTGCGACCACACGGCGTTCCAGAGGTTGTTGACCGTGCCGGTGATGGTCAGGTTCAGGGCCCAGTCGCCCGCCACGCCGCCGGTGTTGGTGACCTGCACGCGCTCGCAGTAGCCGGTGTTCCATTCGCTGTCCACGATGACCTGGGTGCTGAAGCTGGCGCCGCCCGTGGGAGGCGTGGTCGGCGGCGTGGTCGGTGGAGTCGTCGGGGGCGTGGTCGGAGGGGTGGTGGGCGGTGTGGTCGGCGGCGTCGTGGGAGGGGTGCTGGAGCCGTCGCCCCACAGGCGCTGGAGCAGCGTGACCTTGTCGGTGCGCACCGTCGTCCAGTCGTCGTTCAGGATGCCGCCCGTGTCGCCGCTGTTGGGGTTCCACGACCAGTAGAAGCCGCTGCGGATGCCCTTGCCGATGAGGTAGTCCACCAGCTTGTTCTGCCAGGCCACGTCGCGGGCATCGCCCTGGCCGAACTTGCCGCCGAACTCGCCCAGCAGCACGGCGTGGCCGGCCTGCACGAAGCGGCCGAAGTGCTGCTCCCAGATGGCGGGCATGTTGTCGGGGAAATTGGAGGCGCCGAAATACGGCTGGCCGTATACGTCCGGCCCGTAGGCGTGCGGCGCGAGCAGCAGGCGGTCGGCCGGAATGTTCAGCGGCGTGCACTCCAGCGGCTCCAGGCTGCCGCCCCACCAGTGGCCGCCGCTGCTGGAGCAGCTGGGGTTCTCCGCCACGCCTTCCACCACGATCAGCCAGCGGGGCGCCACCTGCAGCACGGCGGCCGAGGCGCGCTCGGCCGCGCGGTTCCAGTCGGTGGCGGCATTGCCGGTGCCCCAGGTGGCGGCGCCGTGCGGCTCGTTCTTGAGGTCCAGGCCGATGACGCCGGGCACGCTGGCGTAGCGCTGCGCGACGAAGGTCAGGTCGGTGATCCACTGCTGCTCGCTGTACGAGCCGGTGTACCAGAGCTCGGAGATGCTCTGGCAGTCGGGTGTGTGGTGGTCCAGCAGCACGTACATGCCGCGGCTGCTCAGCTCGTTCACCACCTTGTCCAGCACCTGCAGGGCGCTCAGGCCCTGCAGGTCGGCGTTGCGGCCGTAGTCGATGCTGTTGGGCGGCGTGCCGCGCAGCGTCTGCGGGCAGAACGGCAGGCGCACGGCATTGAAGCCCTGGCCCTGCATCTGCGTGATCATGTCCTTCCAGTTGCGCGCCCACAGCCCGTGGACCACGTTGGTGTTGGTCTCGAAGCCGAACCAGTTCACGCCGCGCAGCTGCACGGCATTGCCGTTGTCGTCCACCACCTTGCCGGCATCGATCGCATAGCTCCAGGACAGGCTGCTGGCCGCCAGCAGGCAGCCGCCCAGCACGAGCTTCTTCAGTAAGGATTTCATCGCCATGTCGCACCTCCGTGGTTGAAAGGAAGGCCCGCCGGAGGGCCGCGACCACGGCCAACATTCTTCCTGGCGGAAACCGGCTGACATGCTAGGGCCAGAGTTCCCTGTCAAAGTGCAACTTTTCAACGCAGACGTTCGCAAATGCAAATGGGAGGTGCGCCGACAGGCGCTGCCGCAGGGAAGCGGCAGGCAACTTCTCTACACTCGCCACGGCGCCGCCGCTGGGCGTCCACCGATTCATAACGAGGAGAGAGCATGAACCCCATCCAACGCACGCTGCTGGCCAGCAGCCTGGCCCTTGCCCTGGCCAGCCTGGCTGCCTGCACCAACGTGCCCACGGCCGGCCCCGGCAGTGCCGAGGGAGCGCCCGCCGCCGCGCCGCAGGCCGTGCAGCAGACGGCCACGGCCCGCGCCGCCAGCAATTCCTACGATTTCGACATGGATGTGTTCCACCCGGTGGTGGCGCGCAACGGCATGGTCTCCACCGAACAGGAACTGGCCTCGCGCGTGGGCCTGGACATCCTCAAGGCCGGCGGCAATGCGGTGGATGCCGCGGTGGGCATCGGTTTCGCGCTGGCCGTGGTGCTGCCCAATGCGGGCAACCTGGGTGGCGGCGGTTTCATGATGGTGCACGACGCCAAGACCGGCAAGGACGTGGCGCTCGACTTCCGCGAAGTGGCGCCGCAAAAGGCCACCCGCGACATGTACCTCGACGCCAACGGCAACGTGGTGGACGGCAAGTCCCTGTACACGCCCTACGCCGTGGGCGTGCCGGGCACGGTGGCGGGCATGGAGCATGCGCTCAAGAACTGGGGCACGCTGCCGCTGTCGCGCGTGATCGCCCCGGCCATCGCGCTGGCGGACAAGGGCTTTCCCGTCAGCCTCACGCTGGCCAAGACGCTGCACCAGGAGAAGGCCAACATGGGCAAGTGGCCGGCGACTCGCCAGATCTTCTGGCGCGGCGACAGCCCGCTCAAGGTAGGCGACCGGCTGGTGCAAAAGGACCTGGCGCAGTCGCTGCGGCTCATCAGCCAGCAGGGTGCCAAGGCGTTCTACCAGGGCCCCATCGCGCGCCGCATCGCCGCCGAGATGGCGCCCCACCCCGGCGCCCTCACGCTGCAGGACCTGGCGGCCTACAAGGTGGTCGAGCGCGAGCCGGTGCGCGGCACCTACCGCGGCTACCAGATCGTGACCATGCCGCCCCCGTCCTCCGGCGGCGCGCACCTGGTGCAGATGCTGAACATGCTGGAGCAGTGGCCGCTGTCGCAATGGGGGCAGAACAGCGCGCAGACGATCCACTACATGGCCGAGAGCATGAAGCTCGCCTACGCCGACCGCTCGGAATACCTGGGCGATCCGGACTTCGTGAAGATCCCGCTCAAGGGCCTGACCTCCAAGGCCTACGCGCAGTCGCTGGCCAAGGGCATCAGCCCCACCACGGCGCGCCAGGCCAAGGACATCAAGCCCGGCCAGCCCCAGCCGTATGAAAGCGACCAGACCACCCACTACTCGGTGGTGGACAAGGCGGGCAACGCCGTGGCGGTGACCTACACGCTCAACACCAACTTCGGCAGCGGCATCGTCGCCAAGGGCACCGGCATCCTGCTGAACAACGAGATGGACGACTTCTCCGCCAAGCCCGGCGTGGCCAACACCTACGGCCTGGTCGGCGGCGACGCCAACGCGGTGGCGCCCAACAAGCGCCCGCTGTCGTCGATGACGCCCACCATGGTGCTCAAGGACGGCAAGCCCATGCTCGTGACCGGCAGCCCCGGCGGCGCGCGCATCATCACCACGGTGCTGCAGACCATCGTGAACACCATTGACTTCGGCATGAACCCGGCCGAGGCGGCCTCGGTGCCGCGCGTGCACCACCAGTGGACGCCCGACGAGCTGCGCGTGGAAAAGGGCCTCAGCACCGACACCCTGTCGCAACTGCAGGCCCGCGGCCACCACATCGCCGTGAAGCCTTCGATGGGCCGCACGCAGACCATCCAGTTCCACGACGGGCTGCTGTACGGCGCCTCCGACCCGCGCAATCCCGACGGCGAGACGCTGGGGTACTGACCCGCGGCGTTCCCTGCCCTCCCAGGCCGTGCTCCGCAAGGGGCGCGGCCTTTTTTCATGGGGGCGTGGGCCCGTGGGAAGCTTCAAGCCAAAAAGGCCTGCAGCGCATATTCCACTAGGGCATGTTGCTATGAATAATGTAGCAATTGACCCATCGGTCGCCGCACCGGAGCAGGGGCCGGGCCCCTTCGCCGACCCCGATCCTTATGCGTACGCGGACAGCCCCGAGCACCGCGAAGGCATCATGGCGTTCCTGGCCAAACGTCCTCCCGTCTTCTGACACCCGACCGTTTTCCTCTTTTTTTGTATGAGCCAACACAACCTGTACACCGCCCTGCGCGCGGCCTTTCCGGACGACCTGGATGCCGTCGCCGTCGAAACCACGGCGGCCGACGGCACGCCCCTGCACTACACCTGGAGCGACCTGGACCGCGCCAGCGCGCGCATCGCCAACCTGCTGGAGTCGCTGGACCTGCCGGACGGCAGCCGCATCGCGGTGCAGGTCGAAAAGTCGGTCGAGGCCCTGCTGCTGTACCTGGCCACGCTGCGCGCGGGGCATGCCTTCCTGCCGCTGAACACCGCCTACCAGAGCGGCGAGATCGAATACTTCGTCGGCAACGCGGAGCCCGCGGTGGTGGTGTGCTCGCCCGCCAACTTCGGCTGGGTGTCCAAGATCGCCTTCACAGCCGGCACGCAGCATGTGTTCACGCTGGGCGACGACCGCACCGGCACCCTGCTGGAGCGTGCCGCGCACCACGGCGACACGCACCTGCCCGTGCCGCGGGCGGCCGACGACCTGGCCGCCATCCTGTACACCAGCGGCACCACCGGCCGCAGCAAGGGGGCGATGCTCACGCACGGCAACCTGCTGTCCAACGCGCAGGTGCTCAAGGAATACTGGGGTTTCCGGCCGGACGACGTGCTCATCCATGCGCTGCCCATCTTCCATGTGCACGGTCTGTTCGTGGCGATCCATGCGGCGCTGCTCAACGGCAGCAAGATGATCTGGCTGGCGCGGTTCGACCCGCGCGCGGTGGTCGCCGCGATGCCGCGCGCCACCGTCTTCATGGGCGTGCCCACGCTGTACGTGCGCCTGCTGGCCGAGCCGGGCCTCACCCGCGAGGCGGTGCGGAACATGCGCCTGTTCATCGCGGGCTCGGCGCCGCTGCTGATCGAGACCTTCCGCGAATGGCAGGAGCGCACCGGCCACACCATCCTGGAGCGCTACGGCATGAGCGAGACCATCATGCTCACCTCCAACCCCTACACGGCCGACCCGCGCCACGGCGGCCAGGACGAACGCCGGGGCGGCACCGTGGGCTTTGCGCTGCCCGGCGTGGGCCTGCGCGTGGTGGACGATGCGGGCGCGCCGCTGCCCGTGGGCGAGATCGGCAATATCCAGGTGCGCGGGCCCAACGTGTTCAAGGGCTACTGGCGCATGCCCGAGAAGACGCAGGAAGAGTTCAGCACCGATGCCGACGGGCACCGCTGGTTCAAGACCGGCGACGTGGGCCGCGTGGACGAGCGCGGCTACGTGAGCATCGTGGGCCGCAGCAAGGACCTCATCATCAGCGGGGGCTACAACGTCTATCCGGCCGAGATCGAGGGCTACATCAACGAGATGCCCGGCGTGGCCGAGAGCGCGCTCATCGGCGTGCCGCACCCGGACTTCGGCGAGGTCGGCGTGGCCGTCATCACGCCCAAGCCCGGCGCGCAGCTCGATGGCGACGCCATCGTGGGGCGGCTCAAATCGCAGCTGGCCAACTTCAAGATTCCCAAGCGCTGCTTCATCGCCCCCGAGCTGCCCCGCAACGCCATGGGCAAGGTGCAAAAGAACCTGCTGCGCGAGCAGCACAAGGGGCTCTTCGCCTGACCCCGTGGCCGGCGACGGCAGGCCCGGGCAGGCACGGGCCGTGGAACGCGGGGGAAAAGCCGCTTCACCGATGGGGTGGCAGGTGCTAACCTGACCCTTGCCCTTGCCCTCTGGAGTCCTGCCGCATGCCTGCCGTCTTGCCCCGGTCCCCAGCGACCCCGGCCCCCCCGAAACTGCCGGACAAGGACCGGTCGGTTGCCTCGGCGGTCCTGTTCGTCGTGCTGGTCGCGCTGCTGCTGGTGGCCTCCAACGTGTGGCTGGCCTGGCGCGCGCGCGATGCCGGGTGGCAGCAGGCCGCCGATGCGTCGCGCAACCTGACGCATGCGGTCGCCCAGCAGACCGATGCCATGTTCGCCGAGGTCGGCCGCGTGGTCGGCAGCGTGGTGTACGAGCTGGAGCGCTCGGAGATGGCCCCCGATGCGCTGGACCGCCTGCAGCCCGTGCTGGTCACCCACGTCGCGCAGTCCGAGCACCTGCACGGCATGTTCGTCTTCGGGCCCGATGGCCGCTGGCTCGTCAACTCGCAGCCGGTGCAGAACCCCCAGGCCAACAATGCGGACCGCGCCTATTTCATCCACCACCGCGACAGCCCGAGCACGCGCGTTGCCATCGGCAAGCC
Source organism: Acidovorax sp. KPB24-07 (assembly GCF_057543315.1). Classification (NCBI taxonomy): domain Bacteria; kingdom Pseudomonadati; phylum Pseudomonadota; class Betaproteobacteria; order Burkholderiales; family Comamonadaceae; genus Acidovorax; species Acidovorax sp. KPB24-07. The sequence goes on along the minus strand of NZ_BAAJYS010000065.1, from coordinate 9,233 downwards.
CATCGTCAGCCGGTCCTCGGGCGTGTGGGTCATTCCGGTGTCGCGGCGCATCGACGATGCCGAAGGGCAGTTCGCAGGGGTGGCGCTCGCGACCATCCGGGTGGACTACGTGCTCGGCCTGCTCAACGGGCTGCAGATCGGCGACAAGGGCGCCATCGCGCTCCTGCTGGACGACGGAACCGTCCTGGCCCGGCGGCCCTTCTTCGCCGAAGACCTGGGCCGCAGCCTGAGCGGCACGCCGCTGTTCCAGATGCTGACGCAAAGCCGCGCCGGCATCGCCACCGCGCCGTCGCCCATCGACGGCGTGCGCCGTCTGGTGGGCTTCGAGCACACCCGCAGCAATGCCCTGCTGGTCACCGTCGCGCTGGCGGAAGACGAGGTGCTGGCCGAGTGGCGCCGCTCGGCCTCGGTGCAGGCCCTGGGCATCCTGCTGCTGGTGGTCGTGGTCGGGCTGGCCGGGGGCGGCGTGATCCAGGCGGTCCGGCACCGCCGCGACGTCGAGCGCGACCTGACCGCGGCGCGCGATGCGCTGGTGCTGGCCAACGACAAGCTGGAGCACCTGGCCGAGCACGACGGCCTGACGGGGCTGTACAACCGCCGCGCCTACGACCAGCACATCGCCAGTGCGATGGCCCGATGCCGGCGCAGCCGCATGCCGGTGTCGGTCGTCCTGTTCGACGTGGATTTCTTCAAGAAGTACAACGACTTCTTCGGCCACCTCAGCGGCGACGAATGCCTGCGGCAGGTCGCCAAGGCGCTGGAGGCGTCGGTGCGCCGGCCGGAGGACATGGTGGCGCGCTACGGGGGCGAGGAGTTCGTGATCGTGCTGCCCGAGACCGACGCGGCCGGCGCGGCCCTCGTGGCCTCGGCGGCGCGCGCGGCGGTGCGCGCGCTGCAGATCGCGCACCCGCAAAGCCCCTTCGAATGTGTGACGGTCAGCGGCGGCCTGGCGTGCTGCGACTGGACGCCCGGTGCCCCTGACAACGCGCAGGCCCTGCTGGCCCAGGCCGATGCGGCGCTGTACACCGCCAAGCAGGGCGGGCGCAATGCGGTGCAGTCGTTGGGAACGGTTTCGCAGGCGTGAATCTCTTGCCCAATGGGCGTGGGAGAACAAGAGCAAAGGCGAACACGCTCGCCGGATTCAACCCATGTGCCTGAGCATCATCTCCGCCGTTTCCTGTGTGGTCATGTTGAGTTTGAAAATTTCTTTGCTCCAATCGGGCGCGGGCATGCCAAGCTCTTTCAGGATGCGGTCGGAGCACAACCTGCTGACTCGTCCATTCCCATCCATGTAGGGATGGATGGCAATGAAGTTTTGTTTGAAGTGGGCCGCGATCAACGCGGCTTCCATGGGGTCGTTTCCCTTAGCCTGGCGGAGCATTTTTTTCACATCGCTGCATAACTTCTGCAGATCTTCCTGGATGTGTTCTGCTGGCCTGAACACGGTTTTCCCCATTCTTGCGCCCTCCTGTCCCAGAGCAGCGGGCAAAGGCAGCCCCCAAAAAGACGCGCCGTAGCTCTCCACATTGCGGATCTCCTTTTCATCGAAGGTCCTCAATTCCAGTCCCCCAGGTGCTGCGGCCCAAGACTCCCGTATCTGTGCAGGTTCGACTTTGTCTTTGCCGCGTGCCCAAGCCAGTGCGTACTTGAAAGAAAGTTTGCCTTGGAACGAGCTGTACTTCTCGTCGGGTGCGTAGGCGGCCGAATGCACCACGTGCAGCAACTCTGGCGAGAATTCGCTTTTGAGTTGCCCCAGCGGAACGCTGTCCAGCACTTCGCGGGCCATTTGTTCGGCGGCATGTGCCTTGCCGCCATGGTGGCTTTGTGGCTGCAAAGCGGTTCTTGGGCGCAGACCGGATGTCCCGGAAGTTTTCGCCCTTTGCGCGCTTTGAAGCCCCTCCGGTGCGGAGCCCGCGCGGGAGCGCCCGGAAGTGTTCGGTGCTTTGTCGAACGAAGCCGATGGTGGCAGGGTCGAGGCACGCGCCGTTCTCGATCCGTCAATTTTTGGAGGCATGTGAATCACATTGCTTGATGTGCTTCCCATGCTGCCCCGACTTTCCCGCAGGCCCCCTGCGCCGAACGAAAAACCTGGCCTGGTTGCGAACGGGGCTCAACCCGCCATCGGCGAACCGCTGGCGCAAAAGATGCAGCCGGCCGCGGGCGAGGTGCCTTCGCCCGGGTCCGTGCCCGCGGCGTGGCTGCAGCAGTGCTCCAGCCAGCCGCTCACCAGGCGGTACACCGACAGGTTGGTGCGGGCCGTGGGCGCGCACAGGTAGTAGCCCAGCGGGCTCTGGAAGCGCTGGCCCAGCGGCTCGACCAGCGTGCCGGCCTGCAGCTCGTCCTCCACCAGGCAGGTGGGCACGATGCCCACGCCGAAGCCCGACACGGCGGCCCGGATGATGAGCGAATACAGGTTGAAGCCCGGCCCGAAGCGGCTGCCGCCGGTGTCGCAGCCGTTCGCCGCCATCCAGTCGTGCCAGGCCAGCGGCACCTCGATGTGCTGCAGCAGCGTGGCGTGCTGCAGGTCGGCCTGGGTGCGCAGCGGCAGCGTGTCGCGCAACTGGGGGCTGCAGACGATGCTGGTCTCCTGCCCGATCAGGTAGCGGGCGTTGGCGCTGGGCCAGTTGCCGTAGCCGTACTGGATGGCGGCATCGAACTCGTGCGGCACCGCGAAGTCGTGCGCGTGCTGGTAGCGCACGAAGTTCAGCGACACCTGCGGCAGCGTGCGCTTGAAGTGCCCCAGGCGGGGAAACAGCCATTGCGCGGCGAACGTGGGCGGCACCGAGAGGTTCAGTGCCCCGCCGTCGCCGCCATAGGACATGAGCTGGGCCGTCGCCGACTCCAGCGCGGCGATGGCCGGGCGCGTGGCGTTGAGGTAGGTGGCACCCGCATCGGTCAGCTCCAGCCCCGACGAGCGGCGGATGAAGAGCTTCTGGCCCAGGTAGTCCTCCAGCGAGGCGATGTGGCGGCTGATGGCGCTTTGCGTCACGCACAGCTCCTTGGCCGCCATGGTGAAAGCTTGGTGCTTTGCCGCAGAGTGGAAAGCGTTCAGTTCGGAGAGGGTGGGGCAGAGGCGGCGCATGCAGTGGTATGAGCTGTAGTCATGGGCAGGTGAGATTTTAGGCGTTGCGACAAGACGCCATTGGCCCGATAAATGCAACCTGTGACGGCGTTGTGACGGTTTTTTCCGAATGAAGGTGTCAGCGTGCACCGCTTTCGGGACGGTACGGGGCCTTGGCCCCCATCGCCGGCAGCCCATGAGTAATTTCGAAGCCCCTATTTTGGATTTTTTGATTCCATGACCGCTTTGTTGATTGAAAACAGCCAGGTGCTGGACGTGCATGCGCTGGCGCTGCGCCCGGGTCTTTCGGTGCTGGTGCAGGACGGGCGCATCGCCGCGGTGGGCGAAGGCCTACAGGCCCCCGAAGGCGCCACGGTGGTCGATGCGCGCGGCATGACGCTCATGCCCGGCATGATCGACTGCCACGTGCACGTGGTGGCCTCGTCGTTCAACCTGGGCGCGGTGGCCCGAATGCCCAACGTGTTCACCATGCTGCGCTCGCTGCCCATCATGAAGGGCATGCTCGAGCGCGGCTTCACCTCGGTGCGCGATGCGGGCGGCGGCGACTGGTCGCTGGCCGAAGCGGTGCGCACGGGGCTGGTGCAGGGCCCGCGCATCTTCCCCTCGGGCAAGGCGCTGTCGCAGACCGGCGGGCATGCGGACTTCCGCCAGCGCAACGACGACCTGGACGTGTGCTCGTGCGCCTACAAGCTGGGCAACATCGGCCGCGTGGTCGATGGCGTGGACGCCTGCCGCCTGGCGGTGCGCGAAGAGATCCTCAAGGGCGCCACGCAGATCAAGGTCATGGCCTCGGGCGGCGTGGCCTCGCCCAACGATCCGATCAACAACCTGGGCTATTCCGAGGCCGAACTGCGCGCCATCGTGGAAGAAGCCTCCAACGCCAATACCTACGTGATGGCCCATGCCTACACGCCCCGCGCCATCGCCCGCGCGGTGCGCTGCGGCGTGCGCACCATCGAGCACGGCAACCTGGTGGATGCCCCCACGGCCGAGCTGATGGCCGAGCTGGGCGCCTTCATGGTGCCCACGCTCATCACCTACGAGGGCCTGGCCAACGAGGGCGAGCGCTATGGCCTGCCGGCGGTGTCCATCGCCAAGATCGACTCGGTGCGCGGCCAGGGCAGGCAGGCCATCGAGATCCTCGCCAAGGCCGGCGTGAAGATGGGCCTGGGCAGCGATCTGCTGGCCGAGACGCACTACCTGCAGGCCGACGAGCTGCGCCTGCGCGCCGACGTGCTGGGCAACGGCCCGGTGCTGCAGCAGGCCACGCTGGTTGGCGCCGAGATCCTGGGGCAGCAGGGCCAGCTGGGCGAGGTGACGCCCGGCGCCATCGCCGACCTGCTGCTGGTGGACGGCAACCCGCTCACCGACATCGCCTGCCTGCTGAACCAGGGCGAGCGCATCCGCGCCATCGTCAAGGACGGCGCCTTCGTGAAAAACAACCTCTGACACCAACCCCCCCTGACCTGACCGGAGAACACCATGCAACGTAGAAATTTCGTCAAGCTCGGCGGCGCCGCAGCCGCCCTGCAGTGCCTTCCCTCCATCGGCTTCAGCCAGCAGGGCGAGGTCTTCCGCATCGGCTCGCTCACGCCCATCACCGGCGCCGGCAGCCCCTACGGCCCAGGCATGCAGCAGGCCATCCGCCTGGCGGTGGACGAGGTCAACGCCGCGGGTGGCGCGGGCGGTCGCAAGCTCGAACTCTTCACCGAGGACGACCAGACCAAGCCCGACGCGGCCGTGCTGGCCGCCAAGAAGCTGATCGAAGTGAACAAGGTGCAGGCCGTGCTGGGCACCTGGGCTTCGGGCGTGACGCTGGCGGTGATGCCGCTGACCGATGCGGCCGGCATCATCCAGATGAACGTGTCGGGCGCGCCCGCCATCTCCACGCTCGACACCAAGGACCTGGTGTGGCGCTTTCAGGCCACCAACGACCGCTTCGGCGCGGCGTTCGCCGAGATCTGCGCCAAGCGCGGCTTCAAGCGCCCGGCCACCATGGCGTTCAACAACGCCTCGGGCCTGGGCAACGTGGAAGGCTTCACCAAGGTCTGGGAAAAGCGCGGCGGCAAGGTGGCGGCGCACGTCACCTACGAGCCCAGCCGCCCCAGCTACCGCAGCGAGCTGCAGAAGATCCTCGCGGCCAAGCCCGATGTGATCGTGATAGGCTCGTACCTGCCCGACACCACCATCATCCTGCGCGAATGGTTCCAGTCCGGCGCCGACAACCAATGGGTCATCCCCGGCTGGGCGGCCAATCCCGACCTGGTGAAGGCCCTGGGCGCCGAAGTGTGCGAGGGCATCATCTCGGTGGAGACGGTCTCCAACGAAAAGAGCACCTCGTACGCGCAGTTCGATGCGGCCTTCACCAAGGCCACGGGCAAGGCGGCCTCCACCAACATCTACGCCGCCATGGCCTACGACATGGTGATCTCGCTGGCCCTGGCCATGGAAGCGGCCGGCCCCAAGGCCACGGTGGAGCAGGTCAACGCCAAGCTGCGCGAGGTGTCCAACGCCCCCGGCACGGCCGTGTACTCGTTCGCGGAAGGCAAAACGCAGCTGGGCAAGAAGGCCAAGGTGAACTACGAGGGCGCGTCCAGCAAGCTGGACTTCGACAAGTTCGGCGACGCCACGCCCGACTTCGGCGTGTTCATCATCGAAAAGGGCCAGCTGGTGCGCCGCGACGTGGTGTCCATCACGGTGTGAGCGGGCGCAGCCCGGGCGGCCCCGAGCGGGGGCGCCCGGGCTTTTCTTGACAAGGCAGGGTAAGAACGAGATGACGCAATGACCTGGATAGCTTTCGCAAACCTGTTGATCAATGGATTGATCGAAGGGCTGGTGGTGGCGCTGCCCGCACTGGCCATGACCCTGGTGATGGGCGTCAACCGCTTTCCCAACGCGGCCACGGGCGACTTCCTGACCACGGGCGCCTATGCCGCCGTGGCGGTGCAGATGCTGGGCGGCTGGCCGCTGTGGGCCGCGGCGCTGGCGAGCATGGCCGCGACCGCCGTGGTGTCCGCGGGCTCGTACACGCTGATCTTTCGCAAGCTGGCCGGGCGGCCCATGGTGTCGTCGATGCTGGCGGCCATCGGCCTGGGCTTTCTGCTGCGCAGCCTGATCTCGTTCTTCGCCGGGCACGACCAGCGCACGTTCGATCTGCCGCTGGTGCGGGCCTGGAACTTCGGCGGGGTGCGCCTGCTGCCGACCGACGTGGCCATCGCGGGCATCGCCGTGCTGTGCCTGCTGGTGGTGTTCGTGCTCATCTACAAAACGAGCTTCGGGCGCCAGTTGCGCGCCGTGGCCGACAGCGCCGACCTGGCGCGCGCCAGCGGCATCCGCGCGGGCGGGCTCATGCTCAGCCTGTGGGTGCTGGTGGGTGCGCTCTCGGCCATTGGTGGCGTGCTGCTGGGCATGAAGGCCATCGTCAGCCCCGAGATGGGCTGGGAGAGCTTGATTCCCGCCTTCGCCGCCATGGTGCTGGGCGGCATCGGCAGCCCGGTGGGCGCGGTGCTGGGCGCGCTGCTGCTGTGCGTGGCGCAGGAGCTGGCCGTGCCGCTGCTGGGCCCGTCCTACAAGCTGGTGCTGTCGTTCGTGGTGCTGGCGCTGGTGCTGCTGCTGCGCCCGGCCGGCATCATGGGCCGCGTGCAGCTCGTGCGCTGATGCCGAAGGAGCCGAATCCATGATTGCCTACCTTTGCGCCATCGGCGTCATCGCCCTCATCTACTGCCTGCTCGCGCTGGGCCTGAACCTGCAGTTCGGCCTCACGCGGCTGGTGAACTTCGGCGTGGTGGCGTTCTTCGCCGTCGGCGCCTACACCTCGGGCCTGCTGTCGCTGCAAGGCGTGCCGCTGGCGCTGTGCTTCGTGGCCGCGGGCGTGCTTTCGGGCCTGCTGGCGCTGCCCATCGGCCTGTTGTCGCTGCGGCTGCGCGACGACTACCTGGCCATCGTCACGCTCGGCTTCTCGGAGGCCGTGCGCATCTCCATCCAGCAGGAAAGCTGGCTCACCAAGGGCGTGCAGGGCCTGCCGGGCCTGCCCAAGCTGTTCGCGGCCTGGGGACCGGTGTCGGACGTGGCGACGTTCACCACCTTGCTCGCGCTGGTCGCGCTGGTGTCCTGGGGCACGGTGCGGCTCACGCGCAGCCCCTTCGGGCGGCTGCTAAAAGCCATCGGCGACGACGAGGCCGCGCTGTCGGCCCTGGGCAAGGACCCGGCCTGGTTCAAGGTGCAGGTGTTCATGCTGGGCGCGGCGCTGGCCGGCGTGGCGGGTGCGTTCTACGCGCACTTCATCACCTTCATCACGCCCGAGCAGTTCATTCCGCTCATCACCTTCTACGTGTGGATGGGCCTGGTGATGGGCGGCGCCGGTTCGGTGCGCGGCGCGGTCTTTGGCTCGCTGCTGCTCATGGTGTTCCTGGAGGGCTCGCGCTTCGCCAAGGACTGGGTGCCGGGCGTGTCCGAAGTGGGCATGGCCAGCCTGCGGCTCGCGGCCGTGGGGCTGGCGCTGATCCTGGTCACCCTGTATCGCCCGAGCGGCCTGTTCGGAGGGAAGTCGCAATGATGGCAACGACAGCAGCACCGATGCTGAAAGTGGAGGCCGTGACGCGGCAGTTCGGCGGCTTCAAGGCGGTGGACGGCGTGTCGCTGCAGCTGGCCGAGCAGGAGATCCTGGGCATTGCAGGCACCAACGGCGCGGGCAAGAGCACCCTGTTCGCCGCCATCGCCGGCCAGCAGCCCGCCGATGCCGGGCGCATCACCTTCACCGGCCAGGACATCACCCGCGTGCCGCCGTACCGCCGCGCGCGCATGGGCCTGGTGCGCACCTTCCAGATCCCGCGCGAGTTCAAGAGCCTCACGGTGCACGAGAACCTGCTGGCCGCCGCGGCCAATCCGCAGGGCGAGCGCCTGGTGAACGCGTTCTTCCAGACGCGCAGCCTGCGCGAGCACGAAGCGCAGCTGGCGGCCAAGGCCGACCGCATCCTCCAGTTCCTGAATCTGGCGCGTGTGCGCGATGTCAAGGCGGGCGGCCTGTCGGGCGGGCAGAAGAAGCTGGTGGAGCTGGGCCGCGTGCTCATGCTGGACCCGCGCTGCATCCTGCTGGACGAGCCTTTCGCGGGCGTGAACCCGGTGCTGATCGAGGAAATCTGCGACCGCGTGCGCGAGCTGCACGGCCAGGGCATCGCCTTCATCGTGATCGAGCACCACCTGCAGGCGCTCAAGGCGCTGTCCCACCGCATGATCGTGATGGACCGCGGGCGCATCCTCGCCGAGGGCGATCCGCACACCGTGCTGGACGACCCGCGCGTGCAAGAGGCCTACATGGGAGGGGTGGTATGACCAGTGCATCGCACAACGGCAGCGGCAGCGGCAGCGGCAGCGGCAACCTGCTGCAGATCGGGCAGCTGCGCGGCGGATATTCGGATGTGGACATCATCCACGGCATCGACCTGGCCGTCGCGCCGGGCGAGATCGTCACCATCGCCGGCACCAACGGCGCGGGCAAGTCCACGCTGGTGAAGGCGCTGCTGGGCCTGCTGCCGCGCGTGTCGGGCAGCATCCACCTGGGCGGGCGCGACATCACGCGGCTGTCGGCCGAAGACCGGTTCGACGCCGGCCTGGCCTACGTGCCCCAGGTGGCCAATGTGTTCCCCTCGCTCACCGTGCGCGAGAACCTGCTGGTGGTGCGCGGCGTGCCGCACGTCAAGCGCCGCATGGATGCGGTGCTGGCGGATTTTCCCGCCCTGGTCGAGCGACTGCCGCAGCCGGCCAGCAACCTCTCGGGCGGCGAGCGCCAGCAGCTGGCCTTCGCCCGCGCGCTGATGCCCTCGCCGCGCATCATGGTGCTGGACGAGCCCACGGCGGCGTTGGCGCCCTCGCTGGTCGGCAAGGTGTTCGACATGGTGAGCACGCTGCCCGCCGCCGGCGTAGCGGTGCTGATGGTGGAGCAGCGCGCGCGCCAGGCGCTGCAGATCAGCCAGCAGGGCTACATCCTCGACCAGGGGCGTTGCGTGCTGCAGGGCCCGGCTGACGGGCTGTTGGCCGACGAGCGCATGGCTCAGCTGTACCTGGGCAACCACTGAGGCGGGGAAGGAGCGCCCGCTGCGGTTGGTTACTCCTTTTTTGATAGCGGTATGCCCTAGTATCGATTGCGCTGGAG